>PIVQ01001293.1 GCA_003354055.1 Desulfobacteraceae bacterium
CAGATCTCTATTCATGAATTCATTGATGACGACGGCAATGTCAATGTCAACGTCAACGACGAGTTTGAGGTAATGATTGAAGTTTGGGATGAAGAGGAAGAAACCGTTCTTCTTTCCCATGACAAAGCCAAAAAGGTTAAAGTATGGGATGCCATCAAAGATATTTACGATGCAGACGGCACCATCGAGGGTGTTATCACAAGCCGTGTTAAAGGTGGTTTCTCCGTTGATATCGGACTCCAGTCCTTCCTGCCCGGTTCCCAGGCTGATCTGCGGCCCATCCGCAACATGGATGAAATGGTTAACCAGACCTATACTTTCAAGATCCTCAAGTACAATAAGAAAAGAAACAATATTGTCCTGTCCAGAAGGGTTCTGCTGGAAGCTGAAAGAGAAACCATGCGTACCGCTACTCTGGCTGCCATCGAAAATGACAAGGTCATGGACGGTATTGTCAAGAACATCACCGAATACGGTGTGTTCGTTGACCTTGGCGGCGTAGACGGACTCCTGCATATCACAGATATTTCCTGGGGCCGTGTCAAACATCCCTCAGAGCTGTTCTCTGTAGGCGACAATATCTCAGTGAAAATCCTCTCCTTTGATTTTGAGAAGGAAAGGGTCTCTCTAGGCATGAAACAGCTGACTCCTGATCCCTGGACCACAGCTGTTGATAAATATCCCATCAACTCCAAAATCGAAGGCCGGGTTGTCAGCCTTACCGATTACGGTGCATTCATCGAACTGGAAGAGGGCGTTGAAGGCCTCATCCATGTATCTGAAATGTCCTGGACCCGTAAGATCCGTCACCCATCCCAGATGGTTGCCGTGGGTGAGCAAGTGGAAGCTGTTGTTCTGGATCTCAAACCGGACAACCGCAGAATTTCTCTGGGTATCAAACAGACTGTTGATAATCCCTGGGAAGTTATTTCCCAGAAATACCCTGTGGGCACCATTATTGAAGGTAAGATCAAAAATATCACTGAATTCGGTCTGTTCATCGGCATTGACGATGACATCGACGGCCTGGTTCATATTTCCGATATTTCCTGGACCAAACGGATCAAACATCCTTCTGAGGTCTACAAGAAAAACGACACCATCCAGGCAGTTGTCCTTGACATTGACAAGGGTAATGAAAGATTCTCCCTGGGTATCAAACAGACTCAGGCAGATCCCTGGGAAACTGTTGCTGAACGCTATGAAGTCGGTAAAGAGATCTCCGGTGAGATCACCAACCTGACTGACTTTGGTGTGTTTGTAGAACTCGAAGAAGGCATTGAAGGTCTGGTTCATGTATCCGAGATCAGCAAAGAAAACATCAAGAGCCCCAAAGAACATTATCAGATCGGTGAGTCCATCACTGCCAAGGTAATGAACATCAACTCCGACGAAAGACGGATCGGGCTGTC
>PIVQ01000498.1 GCA_003354055.1 Desulfobacteraceae bacterium
AAGTGGATCAGAACGGCAAAACCCGAGGATCTGTTATACTCAAGCATATTTTTTGATTTCAGGGGAACCTTTGGAGAAATGGCACTGGCCCGGGATCTCAAAACCTATCTTCTTAAATCCATCCAGAGTTGGTCAGGATTCCTGCGGAATTTAACGGAAAATGCCCTCTATTTTCGCCCCCCAATCGGCCGGTTCGGAACATTTATCGTAGAGACCAAGGGTGAAAACAAAGGAGCCTTTGATATAAAACAGGCCATTCTTCCCATCATTGACTTTACAAGGGTCTATGCACTGAAGAACCAAATTACCCAAACCAACACATTGACCAGGCTGTTCAGGCTTTACACCCGGCATGCCTTGACCCAAAAAGAGTATACTGATGTGGTACAGTCCTATAATTTCCTGATGGGTTTAAGATTCCGTCGTCAGATAACCACCATAATGGATGAAGAAGAAAAACCGGACAACTATATCAATCCTAAGAATCTGTCTTACCTGGATCGACAGATGCTTAAAGAGATTTTTAAACTGATTGAAAAACTCCAGCAGAAACTAAATATTGAATTTACCGGAGTTGCCTGAAATGACAAGACCCCAGCCCCTGGGAGCCCATTTTTCCGTTGCCGGAGGTCTTGAAAACGCATTATATACCGCGGCAGAGCTCAACTGCACCGCAGCCCAGATTTTCACTAAAAATGCACGGTCCTGGAAAGAACCGGATTTAAGCCAAACCCGGATTCAAACCTTTCTCACCGTCAGAGAGGAGACTTGCATACCATGGGTTTTCTCCCATTGTACCTACCTCATTAATATAGCCTCTAATAACAGGGAGAAATTACAAAAGTCCAGGGTCTCCCTTGCGGCTGAGTTACACAGGTCAGGTCTTCTTGGACTTGACGGTGTTGTTCTACACCCAGGAGCTCATCTGGGTGAGGGATTAGAACAGGGACTTGAAACAGCACGTAAAAGTATTAATTGGGTTCTTGACAGGGACGAAGGCAGTTTTCCGAACCTGCTCATCGAGACCACGGCCGGAACAGGGACCTGCCTTGGCAGCCGGTTTGAAGAAATCGGTGAACTCATCAATTCCCTTGATAAACCCGAGGTTGTAGGTGTTTGTATGGATACCAGCCATGTGTTTGCTGCCGGATACGACATAAGGACCCGGCAGGCCCTTGAAAATACCCTTCTTGCCTTTAATAAGTATATTGGCCTGTCCAGGCTCTGCCTGATTCACCTGAATGATTCAAAGCCGGAACTTGGCAGCAGGAAAGATCGCCACGAACACATCGGAAAAGGACATATCGGCGATGCAGGATTCAGCGCCATTATGCAGGATGAAAGACTTGCCCCAATTCCCAAAGTACTTGAAACCCCAAAGGATGACAATGGTACCCCCATGGATCCTACAAATCTGAACCGGCTGATAGAATTGGCACAAGCCAATTAGCACATTGACAACCATAGGCAAATCTAATACCATACAAACACCTCATCGTAACCTTAATTTCGCCTTTTCGGAGATGGTATGAACAGTCCAAAAAAGCAGTCTTTTAAAGATGAAACTTTGTCTTTTGCAAAAGAAGCAGTAACAGACAATACCCCATCTGAACCAAATAAAAGGTTTAAGCTTTTAATCGTGGATGATGAAAACGAAATCCATGTCATGACCAAACTGGTGCTCCATGATTACCAATACCGCGAATACGGGCTTGAATTTATCTCTGCATTTTCAGGGATAGAGGCAAAAACCATTTTAAAAGAAAATCCGGATATTGCATGTTGCCTGCTGGATGTGGTCATGGAAACCAAAGACGCAGGACTGGAAGTGGCCAGATTTATAAGAGAAGATATATGCAACTCAAAAATCAGAATTGTTTTGCGGACAGGTCAACCGGGCAAAGCCCCGGAAAAACAAGTGATACTAAACTATGATATCAATGACTACAAAGAAAAGACCGAACTGACCACCCAAAAGCTATTCACCACCATTACTACGGCTCTTCGATCCTATATCCATTTGGTTGAGCTCGATAAACAGAGTAAGGAAATTGAATCAAAAAATATCCGCCTGAATGAAGAAATCGCAAGAAGAATCGTTGCTGAATCAAACCTCACAAAATACAACAGAAGCCTTGAGCGGATGATCGAGAGCAAAACCCAGCGGTTAAAAGAAGCCTTAAACTCTCTTGAAGCCACTGAAAAGCAGTTGTTCGTCACTCAGAAAGCTGCCATTGTATCGGATATGTCTGAAGTATCTCTGGACTCTATGTCCTCGTCCAATACGCTGGTAGGCGGCAATCTGAAGAAAATGAGTCTTTACAGACATCAGATCACCTTCTTACTTGAAAAATACAACACCCTTGAGGCCATCATTGCCTCCCATAAAGGAACCCGTCAGGAGTTGGAAGAAGTCACTAAGGCAAATGTAGAAGAAATTGAGGCCTATAAATCACAGATTGATCTTTCAACCATACTCGAAAAGTATCCTAAAATAATTGAAGACTCCCTTAGAGGCATCCAGCAGATATCCAATGCAATTAATGACATAAAAATATTTGTCGCCATCAATGATGAAGACTGGAAGGCCACGGATATAAATGGACTTCTCAGTGCAATTTCAGGGGAACTAAGCTATGAGGATAAAAAAATAGATATTCAGCTGGATCTCCAGAAACTTCCCCTTGTAGATCTACCGGAGAAAAACCTTTACAAAGCCATTCAAGCTGTGGTTGACAATGCATTTAAAGCGGTAAACACCCACGGAATTATATCCATTTCAAGCCGGCATGAAGATCCTCAGATCCTGATCACCGTCTCTGATATTGGTATCGGCATCTCGGAAGAGTCTCTGGCCCATATCTTTGTTCCATATTTCACGGGTTGGGACAAAGAAGACAAAGGGCTTGGGCTTTCCTTTGCCAAGAGTGTTCTTTTAAGCTGCGGCGGAGACATAAAAGTAAAAAGTACAGTCAACGAGGGGACGACTGTAACACTGTGTCTCCCAAGCCAGTCCCTCTCTCCTGAGGCCTAAAAATCCTATAATTTAAACGGTTTTTTGCAATGATCGCATTCACTTGATGTCTGCATCAGGCGGCAGTGAAGGCATTTGTCAATCAGGTAGCGGTCTTTCCCCTGGGATTTTCCGCATTCGCAACAAGTCCAGTCTTTTCGTGTGGGATTCATTTTATTGCAATGAGGGCATTTGATTGGTACCCGTCTGAAAATCAAAAAGAAAAGACCTGACAGAATAAAAAACGGTCCCACAAGCTTGAATAGGGGGCTTGCGGCAAACTGATCAAATTCAGCAGTGCCTGATAAAACAACATAGAGCAGAAATGCAATGGAGGTTACGGCAAGAAATTTAAATCTAAAATGAAAAAATACAGATTTCTGGGGGGGAGTATCCATGGGCAGCCTCCGCTAATAAGATGTTCAATTCATTAAAATATCTATAATCTATCTTGGCCTGAAATCCCTCCTGAAGTCAATCTTCTTTTATCTTTATTTATCAGATATGAAGCCCGGGGGTCATTTGTCTTTCAAGATCAAGGCGGAGGGTTTCAAAAGTCTTGTTTGCAGGATCCAGATAAATCGGGCTGCCAAAGGAAAGCTTTACCCGGGAAAAGGGCTTGGGCAGCATAAACCGGTCCCAGGAGTTAAAAAACCAAGCGTGATCCGCCTCTATGTAAAAAGGAACGAGAATGGCAGAAGTTTCCAGAGCCATTTTTATAACACCGGGTTTAACCTTCCCAATGGGACCTCTGGGACCGTCGAGGATATGTGCGCCGAACCTATATTCGTGAAGATGATCGATCATGGCATCCATGGCCTGTTTACCCCCTCGAGAAGAACTGCCCCTCGGGGTATGCCAGTCTGTACTGTTGGCAACACCTGCGATCAGATCGCCGTCACGACTCTGACTGATCATCAATCCCGGATTAAGTTTAGCATAGGTTTTAAAATGGCGGATTGCGGAAAAAAACTGCTGGTGCCAGGTACACAGCAGGATGGTTTTCTTCTCTTTTAATAATGTCTGCCATTCGGCCTCATTCTCAATTTTCAGCCTGAAGGTTAATGAATAAACCCGAATCAGGTAATAGGCAAAAAATATAAAGGGTCTTGTGTAAATTATAAACTTAAGTCGTTTTAACATGTAAACTCTCCATTTTATAAAGAAGAGAACTGTAACAGAATTCCTTGGTAATTCAAGGATAAATCGCTTAGCTATTATCATGGGAGGTTTTTTGATCGTCTACTTATAATTTAACTCTGTCATTCCAGGTATTGCCGTTTGACGGGTTCAGAAAACGCAAACTACTTTTTCAACTTATAACGATAGAAGTTGATCTGCTTACCAAAGAAAAAGGGAGGCTTAAATGTAAGCCTCCCTTTTTTATCACTATAGCAAATCGTAAAAATATGTTCCGAAACCAAAGTATCTCTTTTTACCACTAATGATACTATAAATGATTTGCCTCTTGGTGAGTGCCCTGTCTATTGAAGTTTTACGGAACGTTTTTGTGGCAATCACCATAACGCTTATTTTTTGCCGATAAGGATCTCAACCCTCCTGTTAAGGGCGCGGCCTTCAGCATTTGAATTATCTGCGACAGGATTGGTTTTACCATACCAGAATTTGAGTACACGGGAACTGTCTATCTTAAACTTAGTTGAAAGATAATAGGCAACCCGCTCTACTCTGTGACGGGACAACTCCATATTGTATGCCTGGCTCCCGACATTGTCGGTATACCCTGCGATCACTGTGTATGTAGACGGGTTGTTTTTAAGAAAAGAAGACAGAACGGAAAGCCCTTCTAAATCTTCTTCGATCAGGGCAACTTCGTTGAAATCAAATAAAATATTCCGGGTTTTAATACCTACAATTTTTTTGTCTGTGACCGTCACGAAATTTTTCTCAGCCACAACTGTAAAAAGTGCCTCTGAATTAAATGCCGGATACTCAATAAACTTACCAAAACCGATTACTCTGGAGCAGATATTCAGTTCAGGGGCTTTTTTAAGTATATCTGAGCTGTAGTAGTCGTCGTTAGTACTGATCACATAAAAACAAACATCGTATTTTTTTACCAATGCCTGGGCGATATCTATGGGTTTCCTCATCCCGCCACCCTTATTGGTATCACTGCCGTCGGTGTAAAGGAAAACAACAGTCTTGCCTTTAAGTGGTTTAAGAATGGAATCAAGCCGTTTAAGCCCATTGGTTGTCATTGTAGGGCCGGTTGCTTTTTCCGGCAGTGCAGCAAGAGCCTTTGCAAATTTATCCCTGTTATATTTCTGCATGGGATAAATCTCTTTCCAGGGGGTGTACAGGTAAAAACCGAAATTATACCCCAGATCAGGGAAATAATTATTACGTTCGATCACTGTTTTCTTGGCGATATCATACCGTGTCATGCCTGTATCTTTATAAGGTTTGTCCATTGAGCTGGACGAATCAAAGAGGAAAATGGCATTATCGGCTGTTTTTAAAAGATGTTTGGTAACAATCACCTCCTGCCTGATATCATCTTCTGTTATAATTTCAAAAGACCACCCAGCGGAAATGACAATAAAAAGAGAAAAGATAAAAGCAATAATCCCTACCAACTTTTTCATTTTTAGGCTCCTTTACGAATTTAGCCCGGCAGTAACCGGAATTATACGTCTTTTTTATTTGTAGCCGTG
>PIVQ01001294.1 GCA_003354055.1 Desulfobacteraceae bacterium
ATTTTATTGATTACGGAGAAGATACAGGGCCTATCATCGGCCAGAAGGCATTTGAGATAGAAGATAACGACACCCTGGATGATATAAAGAAAAAGGGGCTGAAAAAGGAATGGGAACTATTTCCTGCCTGTATTCAAAAGTATGCCGAGATGTTGTTAGATTGATCAGGCAGCAGTAAAAAACGAATCTGCCATTTTAAGGGCATCCATATAAAAGACGGGAAGCTGTTGAATCAGTTTTCCGTCTTTTCCGTTTTGAAACCGCTTGTGCGTCCAGCGCCCCTGTTCAAAACTGGATACCAAGGAGCTGAGTTGCTGAAACTGGGCATCATTGCCCAGAAGCGCTTCTTTTATTCTGTCAGACAGGGCAATACTATCAAGGATTCGATCCATGGGCATGTCCATAATGGCATCCATGGATGAGAATAGGCCGATGATAAATAACTCATCAGTGGAAAACTGAGTTTTGAGCATGCTTCCGCATCGTTCGCACATCCTGGCACGGATTACCGATGACCGCAGTAGTTCATTGGGTTTTCCCGGGTTCAGGTCTGATACAACCACCACATTAAGAAATTTTTTCAACTCATCTGTTCCCAGGAAGGTGATTGCATCTTTTATGGTGTCAATGGGGGTACGTCGCTGGAAATAGGCGGAGTTAATAAACTTCAGCAGCTTGAAGGA
The DNA here is from genome assembly GCA_003354055.1 of Desulfobacteraceae bacterium. The sequence continues at coordinate 684 of PIVQ01001294.1, forward strand.
GACTGATACATCTTTTTTGATCAGCCCTTCGATAATCTTCAGATCCGGATCGGGTCTGCTTGCCTCACTTGCCAGTTTGAGCTTTGTAACCTGGTTCGATGAGATATCCTGTTTGGATAGAATTTCCGGTTTGGAGAAAAAATATCCCTGAAACAGATCGAACCCCATTGCCTTTGCCTGTTCAAACTCCTCATGGGTCTCCACTTTTTCTGCCAGCAGGGTGATATCTCTGTCTGCCAGCACCGATGAAAATATCGGCTCCAGCGTATGCAGAGGGGTGGCCATGAGATCGAATTTAATCATGGAGCAGAGATTGATCATTCCATCAAATTTTTTATCATAGACAAAATCGTCCAGAGCTATGCGAAATCCCTGTTTCTTGAACTCGTACAGGGCCTGAATGACATCCGGCTCAGGTTCTATGTCTTCCAATACCTCAATGATGATATGCTCTTTTGGGAACAGCAGAGGAGTCTGTTTTACCAGGAGATCCCGTGTAAAGTTTATCAGTCCTGGTTTCCCAGCAAGGATATCGTTGAGTTCAAAGGAAAAAAAAGTGCTGGACAACACGCTTGAGGTGGCGGTTGAACCATCAATATCGGGAAATGAATTCTCCAGTCCAAGCCGGAATAATAACTCATATCCAAATATCTTCTTTTTAGAATTGAAAACAGGTTGCCGGGCAACAAAAACCTTCATTGGTGGCGAACTCCGGTTGTATAA
>PIVQ01000499.1 GCA_003354055.1 Desulfobacteraceae bacterium
GAAATGCCGGGAGCTGCTCTGAAAATCTATGAGAGCCACCAGGCCCTGTTTAAAGGGGTGCAAAAAGGAGAGATCAAGGTCTTTATCTGTGATACCCCCACGGCACTGTACTTTCTGACAAAAAAACAACTCATCTCCCGGTACCGGTATCATCCCTCAAAACCTCTGTATCGCAAACCTTTTTTTGCTGCGGTACGGGAAGGAAATCAATCCTTGATCCGGCTGATCAATGAGGGATTGGCCGTCATTTCCCCGGAAGAAAGGGCAGCCATTGAACGCCGATGGATGGGAACTGCGCCTGAGTTGACACGTAATCAGGTCATCATCGGGGTCGACCAGTCATTTGCCCCATTCAGTATGCGGTCTGCCAATGGTGAACCTTCGGGGTTACTGGTGGACTATTGGCAGGCCTGGGCCCGTAAAACAGGACAGAATGCAGTCATTCGTCTTTATGAACGCCAGGAGGCTGTGAATGCATTAAAAGATGGGGTGATTGATATCCTGTCCACCTTTCCGTCCAGAAAGACAACCCAGGGGTGGGTGGGGTTTTCTGCGCCCTATTATCGACTTGACTGGTATCTGTATCAGCCCCTGAGCAGATACGGACAGGATATTTTTGAGATACATCCGGATACTGATTTTATCGATCTGACCATCGGGACATTGGAAAATTCCCGGATCCAGGAGTGGCTGGATGAAAAGATGTACGGGCCGATGGTGATCGAATTTGACACAACGGAACAAATGATCATTGCAGCCGGCCAGTCACGCATAGACGGATTTCTTGCCACGCCCCAGGAAATGGCAGTGCTGCCTGGGCAGATGGGGGTACCGGGAAGCTTTTCCAGAAGCCGTATCCCTGTATTGAAAATGACGGCAAGGGCAGGGGTCAGAAACTTTAACCCCGGTTTGGTCGAGGCCATTGAATCAGGGTATAACCGGATGTCCCAGGTTGAAAAAGCCAGGATTGAGGCCAGGTGGATTTCCGAGCCTAAGCTGCGGGTGTATTCTCCGGGCAATAAATCCATTCAACTGTCTGATGACGAAGAAAAATGGCTTACAGAGTTAAAACTGGCCGGCACACCGATCAGGTTGGGGGTAGAGCCGGCATGGCCCCCCTTTGAATTCATGGGAGATACCCAAGAGTACCTGGGGATGGTCTCGGACATTGTGGGGATATTAAAATCACGATTGGGGATTTCCATTGATCTTGTATCTGATCCTTTAGCATCCGGAGTTGACGTGATTCCCGCAGCTTTTTCTTTTGAAGCCCATCGGAGTGCCATGGCTTACACCCGACCCTATCTCAGCTTTCCCTGGGTTATTATCACCCGGACCCAGGCCCCTTTAATTACAGGGTTACTGGATATGAAGGATAAAATCCTGGCCTGTGACAATAATTATGAATCTTTCAGGCGGTTGAAACAGGACTGGCCCAGGGTCCGTTTAATGGGGGTGGAATCCACCCATGAAGGGTTAAAGACGGTATTGTCCGGCAAGGCTGACGGGTATCTGGGAAATCTGGCACTTGCCGGATACCAGATCCAGGCGCATAATTACAACACTCTGAAGGTGGCGGCCGCCACAGCCATTGACAATGGCGGACTTGTATTTGCTGTACGAAAAGACTGGCCCGAACTGGTCAGCATTCTGAATAAAGGCATTGAATCCCTCACTTCTGACGAACTGGACCAGGTCCGCCAGAAGTGGTTTACAGTGCGGTTTGAGCAGAGTGCGGAAATGGCTGTTATAAGAAAAATGGCGTTGAGAATTTCTATTGGCGTACTTCTGGTTTTTATTCTGGTTTTGTTCTGGAACCGGATGATCCGGCGGCGGGAAGAACGATTCCGGTGTCTGACAGAGCATGGTACCGATATTATTCAGGCCTTTACCAGGGAGGGCAGGCTCGTCTATGTCAGCCCCTCTCATTCAACGGTATTAGGCTATCGGATAAAAAAGATCAAAAATCAAAGTGTATTTAATTACATTCATCCGAATGATGTTCGAGAATTCCGGTTGATGCTTGATAAGTTGATTCAGACGGGAGGAACTGCCACCCATGTTTACCGGATACGGCATTTTCTCGGCCATGACCTGTTTTTTGAATCCCATTGCATGAATTTGCTTCATAACAGGGCCATCAAGGCCTTTGTTCTAAACAGCCGGGACATAACAGACCCGTTGAAGGCAAGAAAAGAGATAGAACAGGCCAAGGAATCTGCCGAAGCTGCAAACCAGAGTAAAACCGATTTTCTGGCAGGTCTCAGTCATGAAGTCAGAACCCCGTTGAATGCCATTTTGGGGATGACAGAAATGACCCTGAATACCGATCTTACAAACCGGCAGAATAAAAATCTCACTGCCGTGTTTTCAGCTGCCAGGCACCTAAAAGCCGTTATCAGCGATATCCTTGATTTCTCCACCATTGAAGCCGGAAAGATGAAGATCCGCCAGAGAGAATTTCGTCTGGACCGGTTTCTGGAAAATCTCGACTATACCTGGCGATTTGAAGCGGAGAAAAAAGGCCTTCAATTCGATTTTAAGGTATCAGATAAAATTCCGGGACTGGTGAAATCCGACCCTGTCCGTTTGGGGCAGATTCTTACCAATCTTTTGTCAAATGCCGTGAAATTTACCTTAAAGGGCAAGATCAGTTTCAGGACCGGTCTTCTCGACCTGCCTGAAAAGGGACGATCCGGGTCTTCCATGATGCTGTTTTTTGAGATTAAAGACACAGGCATTGGAATAGCTTCCGATCATACTGAGAAGATCTTCCAGCGGTTTACCCAGGCCCAGGGATCCATCACCAGAGAATACGGCGGGACAGGTCTGGGGCTTGCCATTTGCAAAGAAATGGCCCAGCTCATGGGAGGAACCATTGAGGTCAAAAGTGAGCCGGGCAGGGGAAGCTGCTTCACCCTTAAACTTCCCTTTGTCTCCTTAGGCGATGAGGTGGAAAATCAGGGGCCGGGATCGACCGGTGAGCCTGCCATTGCCCCGGACCTGACCCTGCTTCTGGCTGAAGATGATCCTGTGAACCAGGCTGTGTTTAGGGAAATGCTTGACGCCTTTGGCTGCAGGGTGCTTCATGCCGGAGATGGTGAACAGGCATTGGCGCTTCTGAAGGAGAATGATATAGACATGGTCTTCATGGATATTGAGATGCCCCGTATGGACGGGTTGACTGCTTCCAGTCATATCAGGCAGGGCCTGGCTGGAGAGAGGAATCGGGCAATACCTATTATTGCAATGACCGCCCATGTGCTGAAAGAATTCCGGTCTAAAACAAAATCCGTCGGCATGGATGAGTTTATCCCCAAACCGATTGAACGCCGGGATCTCATCGAGATTATTACCCGGTATCAGCCTGACAGTAAACCTTCGACTAAAGATCCTTTGGTTGACAGGGCAAAAGCATTGGCATCCCTGGGAGGAAATGAGCAACTGCTGGAAACAGTGTATGGGATTTTTACGGCTGAAACTCCGGCCCTAATATCAAATCTTGAATCTGCCTTAGAATCCGGTGATTTCAAAGCGATTGGCTTGGCTGCCCATACACTTAAGGGTGCCGGCGGCAGGGTATACTCGGAGCGCGCCGTTTTAGTTGCTGCCAGACTGGAAAGTACGGCAAAAAGCGATGATCCTGATATGACTATCGCTCATCAGGCAGGACAAGAGACTTTAAGGGTATTTGAAAACGTGATAGAGTGTCTTAAAAAAAAGCCACACCCATAATCGAGACGGAAAATGAAATCCATACCTGAACGAAAAACACCCATTCTTATAGTTGATGATGATACAGGTTTTCTGCTGACCATCAGGGAAATTCTGGTATCGGCGGGTATGCCCGAGCCCGCACTTGTGTCGGACAGCCGTGACGTCATGGCGCTGTTAAGGGAACACCGGTTTAAATTTGTTTTGCTTGATCTGCTGATGCCCCATTTATCAGGAATGGATCTGTTGAGTCAGATCAAGGAAGAATTCTACGACACCGAATGCGTTATGGTTACGGCCAGTGATGATATTGCCACTGCCGTGTCTGCTATGAAAGACGGGGCCTATGATTATCTGACCAAGCCGGTGCAATATGAGAAGCTGGTCATTCTTATTCAGCGGGCATTGGAAAGGTATTGCTTGCGTCAGGGACTGTCCTTGTATGAGCGGAAAAATACCCGGGCCGATCTGGCAGATCCGTCTGCCTTCTCCGACATGGTGGCCATGGACCATGCTATCATCCGGGTGCTTCGCCAGGTTGAAATGGTTGCCCCTACGGAATATTCTGTGGTCATCACAGGGGAATCCGGCACCGGCAAAGAGATGCTGGCCAGAAAGATACATGAACTGAGCAATAGATCCGAAGGCCCGTTTGTTGCCCTGAACATGGGGGCGGTGAGCGAGAGTTTGTTCACAGATGAACTGTTCGGCCATGCAAAAGGGGCCTATACCGGTGCTTCAAAGGAAAGAAGGGGTTTTTTCGAATCCGCACGCGGCGGTACTCTGTTTCTGGATGAAATCACGGATCTTGATATTACCCTCCAGGCCGGATTGTTGAGGGTGATTCAGGAAAAAGAGTATTACCGGGTGGGCAGCACCCGAAGCCGTGATGTCGATGTGCGTATTCTTGTGGCTACAAACAGGGACATATTCGAGGAAATCAAACAAAAACGATTCCGGGAAGACCTGTTTCACCGTTTGAACATGTTCCATATTGACATCCCGCCTCTGCGTGAAAGACGAGGGGACATTCTGCCACTGGCCCACTTGTTCCTGACCCAGTATACCAAGGAGACAATGAAGAAAATTACAAATGTTTCCACTGATTTTTCAGCATATTTAATGGAACAGGATTATCCCGGTAATATCAGGGAATTGAAAAACATGATTGCATCTGCCGTTCTCAGGGAAAAGACGGATACCCTTAGCTTAACCTCTCTTACCCTGACATCTCAACAGGATATTTTCGCTTCCTCTGATTCCCTGAACGAAGATCGTTCCCTGTGGCGGCTTGACCAGGTGGAGCAGGATCACATCCTCAAAGTACTGGCGAAAACCGACGATAACCGGACCCAGGCAGCTAAAATTCTGGGTATTGGCCGCAAAACCCTGCTTCGCAAATTAAAATCCTACGCGTCCGTTGCTGTCGCAGACAGATAGCGGGCAATGGCGAACTGTGTCAAAATGACCCGGCTGGGTTGTTTTGACACATTAACCCTGAAAACCTTGACTTACGCCTCTTTTTCTCTTGATTTTTTCCATCACTCCTGCTCAAAAATAATGATCGGGTCATAATGACACAGTTGACTCCAGGCCCGATGCTCTCTGAATCTTGAATTCTGAATTTATTACTGTTCTAAGTAGCTGAATTTTATTAATTATTTGATGGTGTTTCTGTCAAGTAATACAGCGTGGCATATTTTGTGTAATGAACACATCTATGCTTATATATACGGCTGCACCGTAACCCGGACCAGGTGGTTTGGGATCCCCCCGGAGATATCCGGGCAGGGGGGCAGTCAACACAAATTAATTATATAAAGGAGCACAAATGGAACTTTTAAACTTAGTGGTGGGTAAAGTCGGCAGTTTTGCCTGGGGACCCATCATGATTTTCTTTTTGGTTGGTACAGGAGTATATCTCACCTTTGGGACCCGAGTGGTCCAGTTCAGAAAACTGTTTTA
>PIVQ01000500.1 GCA_003354055.1 Desulfobacteraceae bacterium
GAAAACTTCACGTTACACCGGGTATCATCAATCTCAGGATCCACGCAGGGCCGGAACATATCCTTAGGCTTTACCCAGAGTTCGATAAAAACATCATAGGTCCACGCAGGCTTTAAGCCTAGATATTGCTTGAGCCTCAGTTCCAGGTCCGGCAGATCCGTTCCATGATTTGAGGCAAAAAAGTGCCGTCCGAATTCCCGGACCTGAGGTGCGGTGGTCACCCAGGTGACATAGTCCTGTGACGGTGCGGTATGTGTCTGATCTTTGTAAAACCTATTATAACTGTCCCGGCTTTTCCACATGACCACAAGCACCCGGGTCTTGTCCCGGTTCCAGATCAGATTCGGATTGTCTTTGCGGACGGGAACCAGATGGTCGTATACATCTTTGGACTCTACCACGGCGGCATCGTCAACCGCCCGGTTAAAGGACGTCGTTGTGGTACAGGAAACTATGGAAATAAATGATAATAAGAGAATAAAATGCTTCATAGAAGATCGCCTTTCCTGGATATGGTGACAGGTCTGAACACATGCCGGATAAAGATTGAAAGACCTTTTGATTTATTTAGGTATCAGAAAAATGCGATTGATACAATATGCACCGGGTATGCAACAGGGTAATCGCCTGTATAATTAGTAAATTCAACCATAGAAAAAGTCTCTTGATTTTAAAAATCATCAATGATACGTCTGTTACATATTACCTAATACATAATAGGTAATATTATTTTAGTTGCTCAACTTCAACCTGAAGGATGAACGATATGTTGAAAAAAGCCACAACTCAGACCGGTCAAATTTACCGCCCCACCATTGTTCCTAAACCACTCAAACTCTGCCTGCTCATATCTCCGTACCCGTTTAGGCCCATTATACCCAACGCCAAACAATTTTAAGGATTTTCCAAATTTAACACTGTGATTACAGATGGTACCATAACCGAATAACCGCCTGGGATCATCTGATAGATAGGAAGCTGAAACAATCTAGCACGTTTAACTTTTAGGGAGAAATTATGAAAAAGGTCGGGTTGCTCTTCTGTGTTTTACTCTTGTGGTGTTCATCGGTTCAGGCAAACGTAAAAGTCACCAAGGGAATCACACCCATCCCCAATGGGAATGCCATTTCCTCAGGGGATATCACCATGCAGAACGATAAAATTATCATTTCCATTGCAGCGCAAACCCCCGGACCGTGGGGCGTACCCCGGGGAGGAATCCTGGACGGGAGTCTGATCCGTAACGGCAAAATTGAGGCAGACCGTATTTCCCTGGTTGATTTTATACCCAACAACTGGTCTGCCTGGCCTTCTGAATATCAGAAATTTGAAATTCTTGAAAATTCTTCAGAACAAGGATCTGTATATGTTCTGAGAGACTGGGGCGGGGTGGAGATCCACAGCACGATCACCATTAAAAAAGACGATAATAAAATCTATCTTAAAGGCAAAATGGTTAATACCACGGACAAAGCTTTAACAGACATCCTTCCCAGCCACTCCTTATGGACTGACGGGGGGTATTGGTTTAATATGCCGGGCCTCAAGGACAAGGATACCAGTAAAACCCAGTCCACAAAAACAGCATTAACTGACTGGTCCATCAATTATGATAAAACCTGGAGCATGGCTCTTCATGCCCCCTATGTAACAGATGTGGGGTACCTCGGACGGGACATGCAAAGAAAAATGACCCTTAAACCAGGGGAATCATATGAATTCAACGCCTGGCTCCAGATTCTGGACAGCGGAGATATGGCCCAGGCCCTGTCCTTTGAATTAGATCGCAAAAGCATGCCATACGGCACCCTTAAGGGCCTTGCCAAAACCACTTCGGGGAAAATACTTGAGACCCCTGTGGTTGTCGTCAAGAAGGATAAAGAAACCTATGTCTGGAACATGGGAAAAAACGGCGAATATAAATTAAGACTGCCTGCAGGTGATTATACTGTTTATGCAACCGGACAGGGTCTTGCGCCAAGCCAAGAAAAAAAAATTACGATTCAGGCTGGTCAATCTTCCGACCTTAATTTTGAAGATGTAAAACTGCCCGGTAAAATTGCTTTAACTGTTTTTGATGAAGAGACAAAAAAACCGGTCAGTGCAAAAATTCAAATCATTGACGGTTTTTCACCCACAGTACGTTTTTTAGGCCAGAAGACATTTTTTACCTCATTAGACCATATCGGCGAAACAGATATCAGCCTTGCTCCGGGTAATTATAAGTTATCCGTTCAATCCGGCGCCGGTTTTGTCACCACCCCCCTGACCATATCCAGTAAAGTTGAATCAGGCAAAACCAAAGAACTAAATGCAGGCATCAAAACCCTGCTTTCCCCTGAAAAACAGGGGTGGTATTCTTCGGATCTGCACCATCATTCCGATGTACTGGACGGCTATACGGTTCCAGGATATGTAATGAGAGCCCAATTGGCCCGCCGCCTGGATTTCACCCTCTTGAGCGACCATGACAGCACAGTACATAATCATGAGATGCAAAAAATGTCCAATAAACACGATCTTCCGTTTCTGCCCTCCATTGAAATTTCACCGGCCTGGGGCCATGTGAATGCCATCAATGTCCCCCTTGGTAAAGATATGACCATTGATGTCGCCACAGCCGATGTTGGAGATATTTTTAAGGACGCCAGAGGAATCGGCGCAGATCTGGTTGTGCTGAATCATCCCTATTATTCCTTTGGATTTTTCACAGCCCTGAACGAAAATACCCTGCCCGGAGGATATGATTCAAACTTTGACCTCATTGAAATCAACTCATCCTGCTCTCCAAAAAACTGGGTCAAAGTAACGAAAAAGCTCTACGAATACTGGGATAAAGGCGAAAAATACTTTTTAAGTGCCGGAACCGACCTTCATGATGTCTGGAGTGATACCCAGCCGGACATACGCATGTATGCCCATATTGCTAAAAAGCCAGACTCGTTTGAATCATTTAAATCTGCATTTACCACCTCTCTTGACCAGGGGAACGCCTATGCCAGCTTAGGCCCCCTGGTGAATCCACAAATTATGTTCGGCTCCACCATTTCCCGGGAAAAAGGAGCTCCCCTGAGTCTGGATTTTGAAATCCATGCCGTGGACGGCATCAAGGAAGTCCGGCTTTTAACAAAATCAGGAACTATTCTTGAAAAAAAGACCTGGGAGAAAAACGCCCCCACAACCCAAAAAATTAAGTTTCAGGTAACACCTGAAGAAAACACCTGGTATGCCCTGGAAATAGATGACATGGACGGCAGCCGGGCTTGGACAAACCCTGTATGGGTGGACGTAAAATAAAACGGCATTAAAAAGGAGCACGCCGTTTAAACCCGGCGTGCTCCTTTTATCCTATTGGATCTTTGGCATATTTTTCACGGTTTCGTATAAATCAGAAACAACTCTTGATTTAAATCCCAGCGTTTTATTCATCTCAACCCAGTTCTCGTCCGCTTTGGGGTCTGCCATTTTACGGATGGCATCAAATCGGCGTTCAATGAGCTGATACTGTTCTATAGACCAGATCCGGGCGTGGCTGAGCCAGTTTTTTTCAGGCGCTGGCAGTTCCTGCCAGTTTTGAATGTCAAACCGTTTCCCGGCCAGGGTCTTGAACTTGTCCATGTCGCTCTGGTAATCCGTTATCAATTGCTCAACCTTGCCGTGAAGCCCCTCTGATTTAAGGCTGTTCAGGGCAAGAAGATTTCGGTTGACGATTTGGGAACCCGGCTCTGTGATTTCAGCTTTAAAGTAGTAAAAATTATGCGGGTATTCCTCTCCTTCCGGCGGTGCACCAAAAATAATAGGCTCCACCGTTATTCCCATCTCTTCATTTCTCTTTTTTTCTCTGGCTTTTTGCCTTTCTGGGGAATTTTTAAATATATCAATGCCGGTCTCGGCTGCAAATCGCTTCACTCCTACGACTTTCGCAATATCCCACATCTCATGGGGATTTGCAGGCCTGGAATACGCAGAGAGGCGGTTAAACATATTTGATGTAGAGTTGTACAGGGAAACAATATTGTCTTTATCTGGCGGGCCTAATATCTTCCGGGCCATCTCCTGGGTTTTGGCCATTTTTTGAGCGGTTTCCGGGCTTTTAAACCAGGTGACATGGTCTTTCAGATGGGACAACATGGACTGATAGTGAGCCGTAATCTCGGTTTTATTAAAGCCGCTGTGGCCGTTCCGTTTTTCGAAGTTTTCAATCGCCTCTGCGTGCAAAGAAGCTTTTTTATAGTTTTCATTGGCCAGCTGGTCGATCCGGGCTGACAGCGCCGCGACATCCTTATTACAATCATAGATAAAGACCAGACCTTCTACACCCTTCATGCTGTTGAGCCTTTTTAGATATTGATGAATACCCTTATCCACATTTTCCATTGTTTTTAACAGAATGGTCAACTGCCTGCGATGTTCTCTGTCAGCTCTGGCATCATTGGCGTAAACCCTGGTACCTGCAAAAAAAATGATGGCTGAAATAAGAAGCAAGATAAGAGGATTGATTTTCCGCGCAGTATCATCAGTCTTAAAATTCATAAAATTCCCTGTTTTCCCTTTCTGTGGATTTGTCGTCAAAAAACAGCTGTCAAAGGGCAGCGTTAAAACCTGTGCACATTAGGATAGGGCGTTTTAAAAGTCAATTCCAGAGAGTGATTTATGACTGGGAAATCGGATGAGTATCCGTCAGCGCCTCGTCCACGGCTTTGTATAACTCCTGGACGGAGTAGGGCTTTTTCAGGAAAAGAATATCCGGCGGCAGGATGCCGTCATCGGAAAAAAAGGTTCTGGTATATCCGGAAGTATAAAGAATCTTTATCTCCGGTTTGATCTGTTTTGCCCTTTCAGACAGTTCCCTGCCGTTCATTCCGGGCATCATGATATCGGTAAAGAGTAGGTCAATCCGGTCCTTTTCCCTCTCAAGTTTTAGGATGGCTTCCTGTCCGTCCCCGGCACTGAATACAAGGGTTTTTTTCTTCTCAAGGATATTACAGGCAAACCGGTTAAGGCGGGGTTCATCTTCCACCACAAGGATCCCGGCCTTTTCCAGGCTGATGACCGGATCCGGGTGCAACTTATCCTGTGCAGCCGCTGTCTCTCCTGCAAAAACCGGCCAGTACACCTTAAACGCCGTTCCCATGCCTTCTTCGGAATAGACGGTGATGGTACCTTTGTTTTGTTTGACAATACCGTAAACCGTTGCCAGTCCCAGACCGGTTCCCTTGTTTTGGGCTTTGGTGGAAAAAAACGGAGTAAAGATTTTTTCTTGGATTTTTTTGCTCATTCCGGTGCCGGTATCGGTGACTTCCAGAAGAATGTAGTCGCCCTGGTCAATATCCAGGTGCTGCCGGACAAAGGCCTCATCCAGACGGATTTCCCGGGTGTTGATGGTAATGCAATGGGTCTGGGCTCCCTTTTTTTCATTAATGGCATCCCTGGCATTGATCATCAGGTTGAAGATCACTTGGTCTATTTGGGAGGAATCTGCCAATATACTGGAGATACCGTCCGGAAGAGCGATTTCCATGGTAATGTTTTCCCCGATCAACCGCTTGAGCAGGGTCAGGGCATTATGGATCACCTGGTTTATGTTCATGGGTTTGGGCTGGATGGCATCTTTCCGGCTGAAGGCCAGCAGGTGCCGGGTCAAATTGGCAGCTTTCCTGCCGGCGCTTAA
>PIVQ01001295.1 GCA_003354055.1 Desulfobacteraceae bacterium
ATCCTTGTGGTAACTGTCATAAGACGTTCAGAATATCAATGATACCATTTCAAATCTTGAGAAAGGATTGACAGATATTTAAAAACCAAAGAGAGAACACTTCTGGCTATAATCATGGCCTTTCAGGATTCAAAAATTCCCCCGGACTATCCCTGTTAAACCTGCTGTAAAAACTTTCGGATACCAAAAATATTCATTACTGAAATTTTGCTGAAAAATAGTTTTAGCATATGCAAGTAAGTTTGACTCTCGAGCCGTAATCAAAACTATGTATAATCTTTACAGTTGCAATTTTCGGCAGGATAAGGATACTCTCCAATTAAGTTGATTTCGGTTTTACTCCAACTCGTCTATATTGGTTGGATATCATTTATTTTTTTAAGATATGCGGTTAGCCGCCGGATAATAAGAGAATAGACGGAACCGCTCATCATATTGTTAGCATGAGGGACACATGCCCAAATATCTTCAAGAATCTCAAATCATCAGTCAATTAAAAGCGAATCGATCAATTGAACAATGGTTGGACAATTACAAAAAAGACGGCAGCTATATTATAAGATTTGTAACACTGCACAATGATCGCAGAGAAGGTTGCTACTGTTGGTACGGTGATTTCGAAGATGTCGGAGATTCTGATTATTGCGACATCTATTCATTCTATTCGATAGATGAGGAAAACGAATATGGTAATAGAGTTCCGTTTTCTACTATCGAAGAAATGCTTGAGTTTTGTTATGAAAAACTAAGTGCTTCTCCTATAAAGTTTGTTGGAAAAGGTATGTTACAAGACGCTTATCAAGATTATCTTAAAATAAGGGCGTGAAGCAGGATCAGACATGATACCAAAATTTAAATACCACCCCGATCCAATTGCAACAGGTGCTATTAAAAAAAATGATAGCCAATGTGAATGTTGCGGAGAAAACAGAGGATACACGTATACCGCCACGCTATATTCACCAGAGGAAATAGAATTCATATGTCCTTGGTGTATAGCAGATGGAAGTGCCGCACAAAAATTTGATGGTATGTTTTGCGATGATTACCCCTTAATAGAGGCTAATTTAAACAATTCTATTATCGATGAAGTCACACTAAGAACTCCTGGATTCAATAGCTGGCAACAGGAAGAGTGGCTTGTCTGCTGTGAAGATGCATGTGAGTTCCATGGTGATGCAACCAAAAATGATTTTCAATCAATAGGCTTGTCTGGTTTCCAAAGTATCTTCAATGATAAAGGTATAAAACAAGATTTTTTCGACCAATTTAAGGCCAGCTACCCCCCTGTGTCAGCATAGATGTCGCCTCAACTGAAAATTATTTTGGGGCATTAAGGCAACGAAAATGGGATATCCTATCCAGTTAAAAGAAGCTGTGTTACAAAAGGTTCTGCAAGGA
>PIVQ01000501.1 GCA_003354055.1 Desulfobacteraceae bacterium
GCGCTCTTTTTGATTTCCTCGCTGCTGGTATTCATCTCATCCGAAGACTTATGGACCTGCTGGATGGATTCGGTGATTTCCTGGGCAGCGGACGATCCCTGGCCGACCTGGTCATTGGCCTCGCTGATCCCCTGGGAGACATTGGCTGTATTCTGCGCAATCTCCCGTGTGGCAATGGACTGCTCCTCAATGGCAGAGGCAATGGTGTTAACGATACTGTTCACGTCAGAGACAATGCCTGAAATCCCCTGAATAGCTGCGACCGATGCTGTGGCGGATTCCTGAATTTCATCTACCTGTGTCTGGATATCCATGGTGGCCTCAGAGGTCTGCTTTGACAACTCCTTTATTTCATTGGCCACAACGGCAAAGCCCTTGCCGGCCTCTCCGGCCCGGGCAGCCTCGATGGTGGCATTAAGGGAAAGCAGATCTGTCTGGGAGGAAATCTCCCGTATGGTTTCAGTAACCTGGCCGATGGCAGAGGCCACACGGTCCAGACGTCCCATCTGCTCTGCGGCATCATCGGACTGGGACACGGCCTTTTCCACAACGCCTTTTGCGGTTTCCGTGTTCTTGGCAATTTCATTGATGGTAGCGGTCATCTGTTCCACAGCCGTAACCACGGAGTTGGTATTCTGGGCAGAGTTTTCCATGGAATCGGATACCGATGCCATGTTGATGCTCATCTCTTCTGCAGATGCAGCCACAATATTGGATTTTTCCGCATTTGACGCCGCACTTCCCGACATCTGGTCTGAAAATGCAGATAGATCCTCTGCCGAGGTATTCAGGGTATTGACGCCTTTTTTGATCTCCTGCACCATCTCTTTGAGCCGCTGGCTCATCTCATTCATGGCCCGTACCATGATCCCCAGTTCATCCTTGTTTTTAATCTCCAGGGTATTTAAAAAGTTGCCCTCGGAAATCTCATGGACATGGTCTACGGTCAGCTTCAAAGGCTTGGTAATGGACCGTGTGATGGTCACGGCAATACCGATGATAAGAATGACCATGACACTGCCGATGATGAGAAACACTCTTTTAATGGTAGAGGACAGATGCTCGGCAATACCACCCATGGCATAGTGAAAATCCTTCAGCATGTCAGGCAGTTGATCCACAATGGTGTTGATCTCCGATACGATTGTCTGTTTTTTTACGGTATCGGTTTCCTTAACATAGGTCTCTACCAGAGATGTCCATTGGGTTGTCATGCCGTGACCTTTATCCGTTACCCCCACCATCTTCGTCAGCAGGGGATTGCCCATCAGGGTTTTGACCAGGTTTGCAGCGGCAACCTGGCTGGCCTGGGGCGCTTGCGTCTTTCGAACTTCGGCAACCGTCTCATCCACGGACAGTCCCTTTTCCATGAGCCGGTAAATGTTGCCGATGGAACCGTCTCTCTGGCTGATGAGGACAAGCGTTTCCCGGAATCGGTCAAGGTGTGATGACTGGCCCGTGGCTACGAATTTTTCAAATTCAAATTTTGCAGTACCGATAAAGACTTCATATTGGAAGGCCGATTTTTCAATGCCGCCGATCTGACTGATTTTCCCGAAAAAGGTAAAACTCACCAGGATCAGAAATCCGGTTGATGCAATTGACAATAAAATAATCAATGAAATTTTCTTACCCACGGAATTGGTGAACATCTTCATTTTGCCTCCCTGTTGATTTCGTCGCTTCAGCCCGGCGATCACACCCTCTCCCACTGAAGCCATACACGTCCCCCGGCCATCTGCTGCATGCCCCCCACCGGCACCGGCAGCGGCAATCCCGGGAATTCTCATTTTGTATAATAAATCAGCATCTTACCACCAATAAACAAAGTTCACAAGAAAAACCATCGGATCACACCTAAACCTGAGATTGAATTTCGCCCCGGAGATTCTGTTTCGGATTCATGACAGCATGGCCCGGATATGTTATATTACTCGGGTTTTAATTTACCCATGGTTAAAGGATTAACAAAGGACTGACAAGTGTTTGAATTAAAAGAGTTTTGCGCCGCAGAAAGCCTGGATCAAGCCGACCAGCTGCTGCATCAGGATAAGAAAAATGTAATCCTGGGCGGCCTGTGGATGCGGATGGGCACCCGGCAATATCACACCGGCATTGATCTTTCCGGATTAGGACTGGACCGAATCTACGATGCGGGAGATTATATTGAACTCGGTGCCACGACCTGTCTGCGCCAGGTAGAGACAAGCTCCCTTCTGGAAAAAAATTTCGGACCGGTATTAAAAGATGCGGTATCCCATATTGTGGGGGTTCAATTCAGAAACCTGGCCACGGTTGGCGGATCCATCTTTTCAAGATTCAGCTTTTCAGAATTGGCCACGGCACTCCTGGTTCTGGATACCCGGGTGCATCTCCACCGGGGCGGTATCATTCCTCTGACGAATTTCCTGGAAACCTCTCCGGGCAGGGATATCCTGGTCAAATTATCCATTCCCAAGCAGGAGCTCAACACGGCCTATCTGAGCCATCGCATGAGCGCCACTGATTTTCCGGTATTGGCCGCGGCGTTGAGCCGAACCCGCGGAACCTGGAAAATCGCCATGGGCGCTCGTCCTTCCCGGGCGAAGCTGGCCCTTAAGACGGCGGCACTGCTGCCGGAGAATCCAACACCCACTCAGGTGGATGCGGCCTGCACCACCCTTTTACAGGAGCTTTCCTTCGGCAGTAACCAGCGGGGCAGCAAAGCCTATCGTGAACACCTGGCAAAGGTGCTGGTAAAAAGGGGGATCCAAGCCATATGCAAATAACTCAGATTAAAATTGAGATCAACGGCACGGTATATGAGGAAGAGATCGCCCCTGATTTGGTACTCATAGATTTCCTACGACACTTAGGATTTTTCAGCATCAAACAGGGCTGCGACACCTCCAATTGCGGATTGTGCACCGTCTGGATGGACGGCACCCCGGTACTTTCCTGCTCCGTACTGGCGGCCCGGGCCAACGGCAAAATTATCACCACCATAGAAGGTGTCCAGGAGGAAGCCGCAGCCTTTGGCCGATTCATGGCAGACCAGGGGGCGGACCAATGCGGATTCTGCAGCCCGGGACTTGTCATGAATATCCTTGCCATGGAGCGAGAGCTTACCGCTCCAACCCCAGACGAAATCAAACATTATCTCGCCGGGAACCTCTGCCGGTGTACCGGATATGCAAGCCAGATGAGGGCCATTGATGCCTATCTGGCAGCCAAAGGGGGTGAGGTATGAAATATGTAAACAAAGCAATCCCCAAGCTGGATGCCATGGCCCTGGTTACGGGAAAACCCGTGTATACCGATGATATGGCGCCGGCCAACTGCCTGATTGTCAAAGTGCTGCGAAGCCCACATGCCTTTGCAAGGATTTCCAATATCAAAAAGGAGACAGCCGAACAACTGCCCGGTGTGGCCTGTGTGCTCACACATGAAGATGTGCCGAAGAACCGGTTCACCATGGCGGGGCAGTCCTTTCCCGAACCCAGCCCCTATGACCGGTTGATCTTAGAGAAACTGGTCCGGTATGTGGGGGATCCGGTTGCCATTGTGGCGGCCCGGACCGAAAAGCAGGCAGACCACGCACTGAAGGCGATTAAAGTCACCTACGATGTTCTGGATCCGGTGCTGGATCCGGACCAGGCTCTGGACCATCCTTCCATCATCCATCCTGAGGATGATTACCATGTCAACTTTGACATTGGCAATGATGTGACGCGGAACCTCTGCAGTTCAGGGGAGTTTTCTTCAGGTGATGTGGATGCGGCCTTTGAGCAGGCCGAGGTGATGGTTGATCAGACCTACGAGACAAAGGCCAACAACCAGGCCATGATGGAGACCTTCAGAACCTTCACTCACCTGGATCATGCAGGCCGCCTGACCATAGTCTCCGCCACCCAGATCCCCTTCCATGTCAGAGCCATTACTGCCCGCGCCCTGAACATCCCCAAACAGCAGATCCGGGTAATCAAGCCCAGGATAGGGGGCGGATTCGGTGCCAAGCAGACCCTGGTCAGTGAACTTTTCCCAGCGCTTGTGACCCTGAAAACAGGTAAACCTGCAAAAATGATCTTTACCAGGGGAGAGAGCTTTACCGCCTCAACCAGCCGTCATGCTATGAAAATACGGATTCGGCTGGGTGCGGACAAAAAGGGTAATCTTCTGGGCATCCATGTGGATACCCTGTCCAATACCGGCGCATACGGTGAACACGGGCCAACTACAGTGGGACTGTCCGGTCACAAGACAATGCCGCTTTATAACAAGGCCAAAGCAATCAAATTCACCTATAATGTGGTCTATACAAATACCATGTCCGCTGGTGCCTTCAGAGGCTACGGCGCCACCCAGGGTACCTTTGCCATGGAATCGGCCATGAATGAACTGGCGGAAAAACTTTCCATGGATCCCCTGGAACTTCGGCTGAAAAACCTGGTGGAACAAGGCGAGGTTATGCCCGGGTATTACGGGGAAAAGCTCAACGCCTGCACTCTGGATCAATGCATCAGCCACGGCAAGGAACTGATCGGCTGGGATGAAAACTATCCCTGCAAAAAAATCTCCGAATCCCGTGTCCGGGCTCTTGGTGCAGCCATCACCATGCAGGGATCCGGCATATCTAACATTGATACAGCCTCGGTGGAAATCCGCCTCCAGGACGATGGGTTCTATACCCTGATGATCGGTGCGGCAGACATGGGCACGGGATGCGATACCATCCTGGCCCAGATGGCGGCTGAAATCCTTTGCTGTGATATGGATCGAATCATCGTCAGCCAGGTGGATACGGATCACTCTCCCTATGATACCGGCTCCTATGCCTCCTCCACCACCTTTATCACGGGTATGTCCGTGGTCAAGGCCGGCAAGGATATGATAGAACAGATGATCAAAGCTGCCGCCGGGAAATTAAACACGGATTCCGAAGATCTGGAGTTCAACGGCAGCGCTATTTTTGCAGGATCGCAGGACAGTGATACATCCATCACCATAGAAAATCTGGCACGTGGGCTGGCCGTGGGTCACGGGGCCTGCCTGACCGCCGTTGCCACCCATGCAAGCCCGATCTCCCCCCCGCCCTTTATGGCAGGATTTGCGGAAATCGAACTGGACCTTGAAACCGGAAAAGTTGATGTGATTGATTATGTGGGTGTGGTGGACTGCGGCACCCCCATCAATCCCAATCTGGCCCGGGTTCAGACCGAGGGCGGTATTGTCCAGGGTATCGGCATGGCCCTGTACGAGGACATCACCTATAACAAATCAGGAAAGATGATGAACGCAAGCTTTATGCAGTATAAAATTCCCTCACGGCTGGATATCGGAGATATACGGGTGGACTTTAAAAGCTCCTATGAACCCACCGGACCTTTTGGGGCCAAATCCATCGGTGAAGTGGTCATCAACACCCCGCCACCGGCCATTGCCAATGCCATTGCCAATGCCTGCGGGGTAAGGCTTCGCAAGCTGCCCATGACTGCCGAAGATGTGCTGATGGGGATTCTTCATGACAGTTAAAAATCTAACCATAGGAATCAAAGGCGGAGGAGACCTTGCCACCGGCATTGCCCTTCGCCTTTACAGATCAGGTTTTACCCGGTTGTTCATGATGGAAGCCCATGAGCCGACAGTAATCCGCCGTAAAGTTGCCTTTGCCTCTGCCGTTTACCAGGACC
>PIVQ01000030.1 GCA_003354055.1 Desulfobacteraceae bacterium
ATAAGCTGGAAAGACTGGAAAATAAACCCCATGTACTCACTTCTAAAATCCGCCCGCTGCTCATTGGTCAGGGCATAGAGATCCAGGGAATCCACCAGCACCCGCCCCTTTGTCGGCCGATTCATAGCCCCCATAATGGACAACAGGGTAGACTTGCCTGATCCTGACTGCCCCATGATGGTGACAAACTCACCGTCATCAATGGAAAAGTCCATTTCATCGATGGCAGAAACAAGGGTGTCTCCGAAGGAATAGACCTTATTTAGGCTATGTACTTCAATTAAATGTTCAGTCATAACTTTCCTTTTAGCGAGAGAAGTCTAAAGCTGGAAAAGCGAGAAAAGGTATGGTGGCGCTTCGCGCTCCATTTTTTTATATAATTGGGTTTTTCTTCCTTCAACTTTTCTCACTTTTCCAACTCTTCTCGCTTCTCTCGCTGTTTTTAAAGCGCTCTAAGCGCGTCACTCGGATCCATCCGTCCCGCTTTAAAAGCCGGATAAAGGCTTGCCAGAAGGCTTAAGGCTGCAGCCATGAGCAAACTTACGCCGCCAAGCTTATAATTTATTCCGGCAAAGACACCCTCTTCAATGACCAGAGGGATAATCCCCCAGGCAAAAATATTGCCAAGGGCAAATCCGACAATACCGCCGAAAACACCCAATACAAGGGCTTCCAGAAGAATGATCTGCATCACATGGGTCTGGCGGAAGCCGATGGCCCTGAAGATACCGATCTCCCGGGTACGCTCATTTACAGATCCCATCATGGTTACCATGACCAGGAGGGCGCCGATACCTATGACCAAAACCGATACGCCAAGGGAAAAGGACTTGAACATCTCAATGGACTGCATCTTTGACATAACCGCCTGTTTCATGGCCGTAACCTTGCCGTTGGGAAACACTTCTGCAATCTGCAGGGTCAACTCGGTAATGGGGCATCCCCTGCAGAAGGCTGAGATCTCCACCATGGATACCTTTCCGGGCTTGCCCAGAATGGTCTGGGCCGCCCCTATTTCTGCAATCACGGCATTGTCTTCAGACCCGCCCGTGGAAAGAAGTACGCCTGATACGGTAAAGGGCTTGCCTCCCATGGACATGGTGTCACCGGGAGATTTTCCAAAAATTGAGGCGGCGGAAGATCCCAACAGCACCTGATTGGTAGCCTCAGGGAATTTACCCTTTTTCTGCCACCAGGTTTTCAGGGCCAGTTCTTCCTCAAAGATGACGCCCATGAGCAGGACTTTTTTGCCGTTTACTTCAACTGCACCCAACACCTTGGGGGCAACGACCCCAAGATTTTTGGCATTCTTAATGGTGCGGATCTTAGCTAAATTTTCCTGGTCAAACTCTTTGACCTCATAGCTGACCCCGCCCACATCAATCCCGCCGTAATTCAGGGAAAGGTTCTCGGTTTTGGGCACCATGACAATATTGGCTCCGAACTTGTTGAGCCGCTCTTCGATTTCCAGGGTCATGGTTTCTGTAATGGACAGCAAAGTCACGATTGTGGAAATGCCTATAATCAGCCCAAGGGCCAGAAAGAGCATCTTTGCCTTGCGGCGGCGGATATTGCCGAAAGAAATATTATGGAGTTTCACCTTCTGCCTCCTTTTCCGCTTCCAGGGTGGTGATACGCTGCCGATGACTGACCCGGTTGAGCAGGGCTGTTTTCAAATCGTTCTTTTTGAACAGGGTTGAAAAAGCTGCAGGCTGGGTATGACGACGGTCAAAGGTAACCACCAGTCTGGTGTTGTGGGTATCCAGAGACGTTCCTGCCACACCCTCAAGCTGTCCCAACTCAGCCACCATGGTATTGGGCCAGGTCTGGTTGTTCTCCAGCTTGAAAATGGCATCATCCAGATGGCGGGTCTTCATATAGGAAACAGCCCCAGGTACACTCAGGGAGGCCATTCCTAAGAGAATCACACAGGAGACAATGGCGGTAAGGCTGCCGAACGACATGCCCCGTTTCCGAACTCCCAGAACTTTTTCCCGTTTTTCCCTGTATTTCTCAGGATCCCAGGCCATATCTCCCCCTATTTTTTGAATTCACAGAGCCAGGCATTGGCGTTGATTTCAGTCATGGTTATCAAAAGGCTGTCCCCTTCAACGGTCCGGATCAGAGGAGCCGGGTTGCATCCGCCTTTAACCTCGTTAATCCGGTCTGTGGCAAAACGCATCCCGCAATTTTCGCAGACCATGACATTGCCCTCTTGAATATAACCCTTGCCTGCCCGATAGCAGACATCACAGGCATCCACAGCCGCCCGGATAATGCCGTCATGGCTTTTGACCACAAAAAACTCCACCATAACGCCTTTGTCTGACTTGGCCTTATAATAATGGGCCTGGCCGTCGGAAATATCTTTGACGGGAAGTGAAATTACCCCTTTTTCAGGCTTTACTTCGGTAAATTTTCCACCACCGAACCAGGCCTGGGCAGGGGCTGCCAGAAAAATACCGGCTGCTACAAAAAGAATAAGTGCTGTAATTGATTTGAATTTCATTATTGTATTTCCTTTCTTTTGAAGAGTGCTTAAATATCTTTGGCGGTATTAGACGGGGTTGCCGAAGGCAGATCACAACCGCCCTGGCCGCCGCCGGAACAGGATGCGGGTGCGGATGCAGGAGCGGATCCGCCACCGCAGCAACCGCCGCCGCCATAACCTGCGCCTTTACGCTGGGACTGAATATAGGCAAAGGTCTCCTTCTCACTTAAGGAATCCACAGAATCCAGGGTGGCAGGATAACCTAAGTCCGTAATGGCCGCCCCGATGTCTTCCGGGGTCAAAGGCGCCTTGAAATCTACAGCCACAAGGTTTCTGAGCAAATTAGCCCCCATGCCTGAAAAGCCTTCCAGAGGCCCGAGAGCTGAATTAATCTTTGAAAAACAGGCACCGCAAGTCAAATTCTCCACCTGGAAAACAGCTCGCTGGGTAACATCTGAAGGGGTGGTGGCTTCTGAAGCCTCCCCGGTATTTTGCGCGGTTACCACGGCTGCTGCCAA
This sequence comes from Desulfobacteraceae bacterium, assembly GCA_003354055.1. Next base: position 3,010 of record PIVQ01000030.1, read on the forward strand.
AAACAAAAAAAACCCGGACAGAAAAAGCACACTCATTTTTTTCATGATCATCTCCTTGATAAATCATTATGTATATAACGAATCTAAACCCATAAATGATTTCAAGTCCTGTACCAGCAGTACCCGGATGAACAAAATAATATATAAGGAGCTAATTTTTAAGGCAATTTCTTAAAAAATAATTTTGATGAGTTTAAAATAAAACTAAGAATGGGAAGGGAAATTATAGACTATTCCACACCCGGTGTAGAATAGTCTACAATCCATATTTTTCCAGACGATAGAGCAGCACATGTCTGGGGATTTTCAAGAGGCGGGCTGCTTCAGACCGATTTTGGCCGGCTTTTTCCAATGCCTTGACCACATAGGCTTTTTCCACGGCTTCCAGAGAAATACCCTGGTCCGGTATTACCGGGTCAAGTGCTGAGGCAGACTGCCCCTGGCCAGGCAGGTTCAGATCCCTGGCACGGATCAGGGGTGCGGATCTTAGGATAATGCAGCGTTCAACGATATTCTGCATTTCCCGTATGTTCCCCGGCCAGTGGTATCCCATCAGGGCCTGGATGGCATTGTCGGAAAACGCGACATCTGCCGGGGCATCAAACTTCTTTAAAAAATGGGTAACCAGAGCCGGGATATCCTCTGTGCGCTCCCTCAGGGGCGGAATAAACAGCGGTATTACCGAAAGCCTGTAAAACAGGTCCTCCCTGAATTCACCCTTGGCAATACGGTCCTGGAGATCCAGGTTGGTTGCGGCAATGATTCTGATATCCACATCCCTTACCTGCTCCGCGCCTACGGGCTGGATCTGCCGCTCCTGAATGGCCCTGAGCAGTTTGACCTGGACATCAACGGCCAGTTCCCCTATTTCATCCAGAAACAGGCTACCCCCGCCGGCCGCCATGAAAAAGCCTTTCCGGTCTTTTACCGCCCCTGTAAAGGCTCCTTTCACATGGCCGAACAGCTCGGATTCGATCAAGGTTGCCGGAATGGCCGCACAGTTCACCGCCACCATGGGGCCTTTTATCCTGGGTGAATTCTGATGGATCAGCCTTGCCAGCACCTCTTTGCCGGTACCGGATTCCCCTGAAATCAATACGGTGGCCTCTGAATTGGCAGCTCTGCAGGCCGTGCCCAGAAGTTCTTTCATGGCGGAACTTGCAGAGACAATGCCCTGGGTACCTGTGAGGCGGTCCACCTCATGGGAAAGCATTTTGGTTCTGGAACGGAGCCCCCTCAACTCAAGCGCCTTTTCACAGGATAATATCAGAGTGTCCCGGTCAAAGGGTTTTGTAATAAAATTAAAGGCGCCTTTGTGCATGGCCTGAACCGCCATTTCAATGGAACCGAATGCCGTCATGATGATTACCGGGGTATCCGGAGAAGACTTTTTGATCTTTTCCATGAGATCCAGACCGTTGATATCCCCCAGTTTGACATCCGATACCACGAGATCCGGGCCATGGGCATGAAAAAAGTCCAGTCCCTGGGTGCCGGAATCGGCCGGAATCACCTTAAACCCGTGTGAACTCAGGTTGTACTCTGTTACCCGGCGAAGGCTGTCATCATCATCAATGAGTAAAATCGTCCGATTCATTTTAATTTCTCTCCTCTTTATCAGGCAAACGGACCGTAAACCGCGCACCACCCAGATCGGACCGGCCCACGGAAATCGTCCCGCGCAAGCGTTTGATGATCTTCCGGGTAATGGACAGCCCAAGGCCGGTTCCCCCGTCCTTAAAGGTCACAAAAGATTTGAATATTACATCATAATTTTCCGGAGGAAGGCCGGGCCCGTTATCCTCTACATGGATAAGGTAATCGTCCGCTTCCGGCCCGTGGGCGATCTTGATCACCCCTTTTTGCGGCACTTCGTCAACGGCATTTAAAATAAGGTTCAGCATCACCTGGGTCATGGCTGCTGACGGCACCATAACATCCCCTTCAACTCTCCCGGCATCCCGAGTGATCCGGATGGATTTTTCACGGATTGTTGGAGCCATCACCTGAAGCACCTGATCCATGACCTGTCCCAATGGTGCCATCTCATCGGTTTCTTTGGCCTGCTGCCCCCGGCAATAGGCCAGCACCTCTTCCACGGAATTATTGAGTCTGGAGATCTCCGAGCGCATGATCTCAATGAATTCATGTTTAGGATGGTCTATGTCCACCTCATCCGCCAGTATCTCGGCCGCCCCTTTGATGGAAGCCAGAGGATTTTTAATCTCATGAGCCAGGGAGGCTGACACATGCCCCAGAAGAGCGAGTTTTCCGGCCTGGCCCAGCTCTTTTTCAGCCTGGACCAACCTTCCGGCCTGATCATGAAGACGCTGGTAAGAGGCTGATAATTGTTCGGACAGGGTCTGGTATTTTTTCCTTAAGCGGTTTTCCCGGCTGGATATCATGCCAATGACCAGGCCGGCAGCCAGGTAAAAGAGAATTTCAGACAACTCTGAATAATAGGCTTCAGGCCCCTGATACCAGAAGGTGAGCAAATGGGGAACAAAGGAAAGACAGGACATCACTGCCATGAACAATCCCCCCCATACCCCGTAAATAATGGCACCGATGGCAATGGGAAAATACGACAGCCTTCGAAAGCTGTCGTGATAGAGGATCAAATGGCCCGGTGTCAGGTAATGGAGAAGGCCGATAGTTCCGACCATAACCAGAAGGGAAAGGAACAAAATTTTTTTCATCCGAGGTGTCATAGCATCGTGGATCCTAACTATTTCATTGCAAGAACAGAACAACGTATCCTTCTTCTTTTATACTTAACTTTAAGGAATAAAGCCAAAAAAAGAAAAAATGCCCCCCATATCGCGGCCTTATCGATATGCCTCCTCATTCTTTCCTAATACATTTTAGTTGACAAAAAGCAAGTTTCTATGTCTACATAGTTATTTGGTTTTAGGTGGCCTTTCTCGGTATTTTATTTCATATTTTTTTATAATTAGGGGGTATCATGAAAACGATTAAAAGCCTGGTCTTGTCCTGTTTTATTGGCATTGCCTTGATTTTCGGACCGTCGCAGGCTCTGGCGGATAATGTCCTAAATCTCCTGACCTGGGACGGGTATGCACCTGATGAATATGTGGCGGAGTTTGAAGCCTTTATAGAACATAAATATGGCAAAAAGGTTAAAATTAACCGTACCTATCTTCAGGATACCACTGAGATTTTTGTACCTGTCAGGACCGGAAAGGCTGATATTTTTGTACCTACCCAGCAAATTTTAAATGACGGGCGCTGGAACTTCGTAGAAAACAAACTTGCACTTCCCCTTAACCTCGAAAACATCCCCAACTATAAATATGTTCTGAAAACATTTGATCCCTATACCACCTTTGACGGGAAAGTGTATGCGGCCCCCATTGCCCACGGTGCATACGGGTTGGCCTACAATACCAAATACTTCTCTACACCGCCCAAAACCTGGAACGTACTCTGGGATAAAAAATACAAAGGAAAATTCGCCATCACCAAAGGGACAACCGAGGTTAATATTTACGTTACAGCCCTGACCCTGGGATACGATCCCGGCGATATGTCAAATTTTTCAAAGCTGAACAATGAGGCCTTTCACACAAAACTGAGGGCTCTGGTTGAAAACGCACATTCATTCTGGCCCGGGATTGATTCTCCTCACCACTTAAAGGGCCTGCATATGGGTACTACCTGGGGATGGTCTCTTTTCGGTCTCAAGGAATTGGGAGAAGAATGGAAAATGGTAGATCCCGAAGAAGGATCGCCTGCCTGGGTTGACTCCCATGCGCTTGGTCATTCTTTAAAGAACAAACCCTTCCTGAAAAAAGTAGCTGAAGAGTGGATTAACTTTACCCTGGGTAAAAAATACCAGATTGATGTGGTTGTAAACTATCTTTCCTGTGCCCCTGTAACCCAGAATATAGTTGATGAGCTGCCTGAGGAAAAAATCAAGGAATTCCACCTTGAGGACCCTAATTATGTGGCCAAATACCGTCATTTTTATCCTACAATCAAGGAAAAAAGAGATCGCAACGGTATAAAAATCTTATGGGATAATGCAACCAAAGGCGTTGATCTGAAGGAACGGAAACAAGAATAGCCATCTATGAGCAAATTCGAAAACTATACAGAGACATCCGGAAGCTATGATAAAACCCGGCTGCCGGCCGGTGTCGAGATCATACTTGGCGCCCTTGCGAAACAGGACAGCCCCTATGATCAGCTAACCCTTCTGGATGCAGGATGCGGAACCGGTAATTATTCCCAGGTTCTTTTACCCCGTGTCGGTCATATAAAGGCGGTTGACCTGAACCAGGGCATGCTTGACATTGCCGCGGAAAAACTAAAAGCCTATGCCGATCAGGGGAAAGTTGAATTTTACCAGTCAAGTATCGACGCCATGCCCTTTGAAGACCAGGCCTTTGATGCGATTATCATCAACCAGGTGCTGCATCACCTCGATAGCAACCCGGATGAAGGGTTCTCAGCCTGCCGAAGGGTATTCAAAGAATTTCACCGTGTTTTACGCCCCAACGGCCAACTCATCATAAACACAAGTTCTCAGGAACAAATAAAGAACGGATACTGGTTTTACCACCTGATCCCGGAAGCCGTAGAAAAACTATGCAGGCGCTATCAACCGCTGGAAACCCTTGACCGGCTTTTATCAGAATCCGGATTTCATTTAAACGGTCGTTTTGCGGCTCTGGATGCCATGTGCCGCGGTGCGGCCTATTTTGACAAGCTGGGGCCGCTTGACAAAGAATGGCGGGACGGGGACTCCACCTTTGCCCTGGTGACAGATGAAGAATTGACCCGTGTCGTGGAAGAGGTCTCCGGAATGGATGCCGCCGGAACACTTGCCGCTTATGTCGAAACCCATGACCGGAAAAGGAAACATATCGGCCAGACAACCTTTATTGTTGCAGTCCGCAATTAACCCACATCACGGAGGCATGATGAAAGATAAAATTGCGCGGCTTGGCTTCTGGAAGGACAAAGTCGTTGCCGAACAGATCAAAGGAGGACACAGCAATAACAATTTTCTTGTAGAAGACCAGGGTGAATCGTTTTTTGTACGACTGGGACATGATCTGGATGTCCATTGCGTAAAACGGTTTAATGAACTGGCCGTTTCCAGGGCTGCCCATTCAGCAGGAATTTCCCCTGAGGTTATGTGGCAGGAACCCGGTGTCATGGTCACCCGGTATATTCACGGGACCACACTCACAAAAAAAGATATTGCCAAACAGGACAATTTAACCCGTCTGATCCCTCTGATTCAAAAATGCCACAGACATCTCATCCGTCACATTCAAGGACCGGTTCTCATGTTCTGGGTCTTTCATGTCTGCCGCAACTATGCTGCCATCCTCAGGAAGGATAACCATCCGATATCTGAAGTTCTGCCCCGGCTGATGGATATCAACTCGGTTTTGGAAAAGGCGGTGGGCCCTGTTGATCCCGTTGTTACCCATAATGACCTTCTGGCATCGAATTTTATTGACGACGGAGAGAAGTTGTGGATAATTGACTGGGAGTATGCGGGGTTTAACACCGCCTTGTTCGATCTTGCCTGTTTCAGTTCGTTTTGCGACTTGCCTTTGGACCGGGAAGATCAGATTCTGGAAGCTTACTTTCAGTCACGGGTGACAGATGAATTACGCCGTCGCTTTATTGCCTTGAAATGCGCATCAGAACTCTGGACGTACCTATGGAGTCCTGTGTCAGAACGCCACGTTGCCCTTGATCTAGATTATCAAAAAATAGCCAGGGGTCATCAGCAGAATTTCGAAAAACTCTGGCTGGAGTTCAACGACCTATAAGCGGGACAAAATTGCCCTACTCCATATATAGGGCATGCTGGTCCCGGAAAGAGGAGTCACTATCAGTATTCTTACAAAAGACAGAGATTTCACTGTTTCACAATCCATGGTCACTGAGGAGATGTACGCATGCTACTATCTTGATCATACCTTTGTTGATCCTAAAAAACTGGCTTTTATCTCCTCGGAAATAAAACGAAACTGCTGTAACCACTTTAAAGATGCTCTGCTGGTTACCACATGCCACAGGGTCGAGGCTTATTATCCGTTTCCCATATCCGAAGATCCTATTGAAAAGGCTTTAGGAATTAAGGCCAGATGCATCAGAGGGAAAGACGCGCTTGAAAACCGTTTGATGAAAATCTCCTGCGGGGTGCAATCCGTCATTCTGGGTGAAAAATTCATTTATTACCAGGTGGCCCAGGCAGTGAATGCTTTACCTGACGACCACACCATGAAACGCTTTGGCAACAACGTACTGAAAAATGCCAAACAGGTAAGAGAGAATCACAATTTTTACGCAGTTGACGATTATGAAGGTATCTCCCTTTCTCTTATTAATAAATGGGTGGACGGTACACAGTTTAAAACCCTTATTGTTGTGGGCGCAGGGATGTTGTCTCTGCAGGTTGCCCAATATGCCAGTCGGAACAACTACACAAACGTTGTCATGATTTCCAGGGTCGCCAAAAAATTCAGGAAAAAGAACAGGGAGAACCCCTACCCCTTTCAGGTCTGTTCCTTGAACACCCTGCCCGAAGACCTGTACGACAATCCCTTTCACTGCTTTATTGCAACCACCAATATATGCGAAACCTATCAGACACGTCTTTTGGACATTGTTTCCCAAAACAATTGCAAATCGGTTATCGACATGTCTTCCATTCCGGCATTTCAATCGGAAACGGTCACCAACAAATTGCACATTACCATGTATGACGATCCTTACTTGAAAGAGGTAACCCGGTCCAACCAGAAACTGATGCCTGTAAAAGAGCTGGTTAAAAATGATATTCAAAACACAACATTAGGAGATGCCCAATGAACAGGAACTTTTCCATTGCTCTGCCCCTAAAAAAATATGTAATTATTTTGGTCTTTTTACTTGTTCTTCCGTTTCTCATTACCGGGACCGTTTCCTGTGCATCCGGCATCAGCACCCCTGCGGAAAAGATCGAAGAGGGACATGACCCCTTACGACAGGTTGGACGGCAAAAAGACGGCACCATTGTTCTGCCCACCAACAGGATCCTGAAACCTGCCGGTCAACAGGTGGAATTCGACGGCCGGCCCAATGGTATTGCCATGAGTCCGGACAATACCACCGTGGCCCTGCTCAATGCGGCCCATAACAATATTATTGTTATGGACCCCAAAACAGGCGCAATCAAACAGGAATTCGCACCGGACGGTTTTAAAGCATCATCCAACGGAATTGTCTATTCCAAGGACGGAAAATTCCTTTATGCCTCACAGAAGGACGGGTACCTTCTCATCGCAAAAGTACTGCCCGATAATACACTGGCCCTTGATCAACAGATCCCCCTGCCTCTGAGCAAAATCCACTACCCGGGAGCGGATTATAATCCAAACCCCATAGGCCTGGCCCTTTCCGATGACGGAAAAACCCTCTACATAGCCCTGAGCCGGAACAACACCCTAGGGGTATTTGATATTGCCAACCGGGCAGTACTTAAAGAAATCCCCGTAGGAAACGTCCCCACCGGCGTCACGGTGAGCAACGGCAAAGTTTATGTGTCTAATCGGGGCGGGCGTCCTGCCAAAGACGGGGAGTTCACGGTTGATTCAAGCGGCACTTCCATTGTAGCCGATCCCGTCTCCGGATCTTCCGTCACAGGCACCGTATCTGTGGTGGATATGAAAACAGACAGGCAAATTTTATCCATACCTGTCGGACTCCATCCCTCAAGCCTTCTGGTGAAAGACCGTAGGCTGTTTGTAGCCAACTCGAACAGTGACTCTGTATCCGTGATCGATATTGATTCGGACAAGGTGATTAAAACCATCTCCACCAAACCCTTTGAGCATGCCTTGTTCGGCAGTTCCCCAAATGCCATGGCCATTATGGATGAACGCCTGGTGGTAAGCCTGGGCGCCAGCAACTGCCTTGCTGTATACGGCCTTGGGCATCAGTACGGCGGCGTGGAGTTTCAGGGGTTGATTCCCACCGGCTGGTATCCTTCGGGTATCGTTGTTGACGAAAAAAACCAGCGGCTTGTGGTGGCGAATACAAAAGGCGTGGGATCTATAGGACCGGAAAAGATATGGAAAAAACCCACCGGAAGCACCCCCACACGCGGGAAGGGCCATAACTCCATGGCATACCTGGGAAGTGCATCTATTATTGGCTTTCCCGACTACAAGACCCTTCAGACCTACACACGCCAGACACTTGAAAACAACTCCTGGGTTACCCTCTCCAAGGCAAAAGCCTCAAAGAAGGCCGCAGGTAAAACACCGGCACCTGTTCCCATTCCCGAAAAAACCGGGGACCCTTCGGTGTTCAAACATATCTTTTATATCATCAAGGAAAACCGGACCTATGACCAGGTTTTCGGTGATTTCAGAGGCAAAGACGGCAATCCGAAAGGAAACGGCGAACCCGAACTTGTACAATTCGGTAAGGAAATAACCCCTAACCACCATGCACTGGCGCAGCAGTTCATGCTCTTTGATAACCTTTACGATTCAGGATCAATCTCTTCAGAGGGGCACCAGTGGATCACCCAGGCCTTTGTTGTGGATTACCTGACCAAAGATCTGACCACCTATGCCAGGACCTATCCGTTTAACGGCGGAGATGCACTGGTTTATTCCCCCAGCGGATTCCTTTGGGAAAACGCCATGAATGTGGGAAAAACCGTCCGTGTTTACGGTGAATATGCTTCCGGTCTGACTGCAAACGGTCTGGAAATGGGTCCCTGGGTCAATCCCACGGTTAAACCGCCGTCAAAGGTAAAAGCACCCTGGCTGGGTGGTGGCGTAACCAATGCGGGAGGCTGGGCATCCTTCTGGAAAGATACAAAGATCCTTTCAGGCGAAGCGTCAGGAGATCTTCATGTCAAATTGAGGACATATTCCGATATCCCCTCCCTGGATCCATTGCTCTGCAGAGAATTTCCTCCCTTTAACACGGGGATTCCGGACCAGTACAGAGCAGAAGTCTGGATGAAGGATTTTGACAAGTATGTAGCCAACGGCAACCTGCCCAACCTTTCCGTGATGCTCATTTGCCAGAACCATACCCAGGGGAACCTTCCCGGATATCCCACACCGGAAGCCATGGTTGCGGACAATGACCTGGCACTTGGCAGAATTGTGGAAAAGATAAGCAACAGCCCCTATTGGAAGGATTCGGTCATCTTTGTCGTGGAGGATGATGCACAGAACGGGGTTGATCATGTGGACGGACACAGAACCCTTGGGTTTGTCATCAGTCCCTATACCAAACGGGAAGCCGTGAACAGCACCTACTACACCCAGCTTGACATTACACGGACCATTGAACATATTCTCGGCCTACCGCCCATGACCCAGATGGATATGGCCATTGATCCCCGGTCCATGGCGGGGGTGTTTACGGACAAACCGGATTTCACCCCGTATAAGGCCGTACCCAACCAAATCCCACTGGATCAGATGAACAAAGAACTAACCGCCATGAAGGGCCTTGAGAAAGAGTGGGCCATAGCCATGGTTGAACAGAACTTCTCACAGCCGGATGCAGCAGATGAAGATATGCTCAACCGGGTAATCTGGTACTCTGTAAAAGGGTATGACATGCCTTATCCCGGAGACCCGAAGGTCCTTGCCCCCCATGAACTGGAATCAAAAGAGGGCAAAGACGATGATTAGCCGAAACCCGGATATTTCATGAAAATTTAAATTCAACTCGGTTTCTGACCTTCAGGTTAGTTTCTGACCTTCAGGTTATGAAATATCCGGCAGGGATCAGTTTTTCAGCACCCTGTCAAAAAAAGCGCCGGCCGCTTCCAGGGTGCTGACCCAGTTCCCGTGCAGGACAAAATCATGGTCCTCACCGGGAAGGACGATGAGTTCAGTCTGAACACCCCGTTGTCTTAAGTCCTGTACAAGGTTGACCGTCTGGCCAAAAATAACGGACCGGTCATCATCTCCGTGGACAAGCAGTACCGGGGATTTCCAATACTTAACATCTGCAACCGGAGAGGATTGAAAGGCCAGTTCCAGGTCTTCGGCACTTTTAAGCCCCCACTCCCCGCCCGGAACCGACATATTGGTGGCCCTGAAGGAGAAATCATAAATACCGGCCAGGGCCACCCCGGCCGCAAAGAGATCAGAGTTCCGGGAAAGGGAAAGGGCGGTAAGATACCCGCCGCAGGACTCTCCCCAGATACCGATTTTTTCAGGATCAACCTCGGGGAGACGACTCAGGTGGGACAGAGCCGCCTGAATATCCCTGTATTCCGACGCGCCCCTTGGCCCTTGGTGTTCAGCCATCCTGAAGGCACGGCCGTATCCCGTGCCCGAACGGAAATTGACGGACAGCACCACATAGCCCTTACTTGCAAGGTATTGGTTCATGGCATAGGTTTTGGAATAGCTTGGACGTTGGCTCCACCCCAGCAGCATCTGACGAAAGGGGCCGCCGTGGACAAAAATAACCGCCGGCAATTTATCACCGGGTTTTGCCTTTTCAGGCATGAAAAGCTGACAGTGAATCTGAAATTCATCCGAAGGAAAAATCATCTGACTGGGGTTTACAAGGGTATCTGGGAAATTTGCAGGTAATGCATTGGGGGAGATCACCCGAAATTTATCGGCACCTGTATTCTGAACGGTAACCGCCTGGGGGGTTGTTCCGGTTGCCCTCCGGTATGCGATGACACCGTCGTTACCGAGAAGAACCGGGTTGGTTTCAACGGTGTCCCCTGTTGTGACCGGAACCGTGGTGCCGCCACTGGTCGGGGTTTTCCAGATATGTCTGTAATCAATGCTGTTCCGGTTGGTACTATAGTAAAGCGTGCCTCCGTCAGAAGATACCGCACTTCCCCACACCTGGGACTCTCCCGGTGTCAAATCTTCAAGTTCGCCTCCTGAGGGGGGAGTGGAATAGATATGCAGCCTGCCCTGGTGCTCCGAATAAAAGACCAGCCTGTTGGTCTTAGTCCACCTCAGGGCAGAGCCAAACCAGTCGGCATAGGGTGGATACCACTGGGCCCACCCCCCTGTTTCCGGTGTCTGCCAGATCACCTCACCAATACCTGTTTTTACATCAGCCACACAGATGGCAAACCTGAACTCTTTGGTCAGGTCAAACAGTTCATGTTTTTTCTTGCCCGGTACACGGGCAAAGGCAACCTTGCTGCCGTCCGGAGACCATACAGGGCTCATATCCCGGTCGACACCGGGCATGATCCATTGAATTTTCGCGGTTTTCCTGTGATAAAGACCGATAAGGCTGTGGGAATCCCTGTCGCTGACAAACATCAGCGTCTCACCATCAGGCGACCATCGTCCGCTTTGATTGCTCCCCTGAATGGTGAATAGGGGCTTGGGGTCGGGCATTGTATTCGGGGCAGAGGGATTAAAAGCCACTTCAAAAAACTGTCCACTGCTGGAAAACATCACAGCCTTGCCGTCCGGCGACAGGACAGGGTTGGTTCCCTTTGCAAGTTTCCAGGGCGTTCCGCCTTTTACAGAAACGGCCCAGATTGCCCGCTCAGTTTCCACAGGATTGTTGGCGGGATTTGAAGGCGTAGACGGCCCGCTTCTGTAGACCCCGACGCCTCCGGTTGGTCCGGAAACGATACCGGTGGTGTCCAGCTGCATTGAGGATCCGCCCCTGACATAGATGATATAGGCATCATCGGCTGTTGCCACAAGGCTTTTAAGTTTTATGCCGTTGTCTCCGGTATAAGGCGTCACCTGTACGGGAGTAAAATCAGGGCCTGAGGCCACCCAGATATTTCGTGCCCCCTGATCGTTCAGGGTCCATGCAAACAGATTTGATCCGGCCGTCAGATTTTCAGGATAGGGTGCACTCAGAATGTCCTTAACGGTAAAGGCATGCACAGAACCGCAAAAAACAAAAAATACAGCCAGAAGATTAACCAGAGTTAAACAACGGAATAAACGCTTCATCCTTCCTCCTTGTTCAGCTTAGTTTAGTTTTTACCTGTTAGTTTACCTGTTAGTTTACCTGTATAACTTGCTGCGATATACAGACGTTCGCCGGTTAAATCGCTCTCTTCAAGATCAAGGTTATCAAACATCCCGAGTACGGTGTAACCAAATTGTGACAGATAATGCCCTAATTCCACGGGAAAGAGCATACGAAATTCCAGATAGTCTTCAACCGGATCCTCCCCGTCAATATACCAGGTTCTTTTCCAGATCCAGAGTTGTTTTTCACGATTGAACGTCCGGATGGTCACGGACTTACCTTTGAAGTCACCTGTGTTGATCTCCTTTTCTATCCTTTCTTCCACTTTGGTGTCGATGAAGCCCATGCAGTTTTTGATATCCAGAATCAGGAGACTCCCCGGGTGGGAATGGGCTGCAAAGGTCTTCAGGGTCTTTTCAATATCGGAATTTGTCAATGCATGGAGAAAGGTGGATCCCATGCATATCAGCAGGTCAAAGGTCCGGTTAAGCCGAAACGTCCTCATATCCCCCTGGATGAAACGAATATGATCATATTGAGAGGATGCGAAATCAACCATGGCAGGCAGGAAATCCACACCAGTGCAATCCTTTCCGCCTTCGGATAAAAAGTTGAGATAACGGCCTGTTCCGCAACCGACATCTAAAATAGATTGCGGATCGGCCGTAAGAAAGGTACGGCATATTTTGTTACAGATGGCAGGACTGGCATAAGTTTGCTGATCAGGTGTGGGGTAAAGGGCTTCATACAGATGAGGTTGGCGGTACAGCAAACTCTTTGTTTTTTGATCCATTGGTAAATTTCCTTATCAAACGACAAATCAAGAGAACGTCTTAATGACCAGGCCTGCAGCTTCGATTTCCTTCAGCAGACCGGCCTCCTTCTGACAAAAGTAATGTTTCAGCTGAGGTGCACAGGCCCCCTGGGCAACTTTGGCATTCGAATGGTCCTGAAAGGTGCCGGGCGCCACCTCCATGACCGCAGCCCCGGCCAGTCGCCCTGTCCTGATCCGTGCCTCGTATTCTGAATTAAGGGCGCCCAGACACTGATCAATGGCATAGGGCAGGTCTGACAGGCCGATATCTGCTCCGGCTTCAACAACAAACACATACTGGGGCGGATTTGCCCAGACAGGAAAACAGGCATAAAGACTGGACGGCAGGCCCAATTGATCCAGGGCTGCCTGGAAAGCATCCATCACCTGGGTTTCCGTCAATTTCTCCCCGTTAAATGAACTGTATATCCCCTGCCGCCTGATAAACTCCAGCCGGGGGACCCTGCCCTGATACCCCACCACCCGGTAGAGATCTCCGATATCATAGCGATACAATCCGTTGGCCTGTGTCGTGATCACATTGTAGGTTTCCCCTAGGGTCAGCTGATCAAAGGAAAGGGTTTCAGGGTTGGTTTCCCTGTGGGCGGGATTTTTTTCGTCATGGGGAATGAATTCGTAGACTCCCTGAGTCAGGGTCAGCACCCCGGCTTCGGGATGATCGTCAACAGGGCAGGTAACCATCGCCTCGGTTGACCCTGTGAGAAGCGGCAGTATATTTGTGTCCGGATATATCCCCGGCAGTTGTTCAAGATACAGGCGAAGCTGCCTGGACTTCCAGCAGGCCACCACATCCAGGTTCGGCCAGACAGATTTAGGACGCAGGCTCCCCTCATGTTCTGCCAGCCGTTCAAGCCGGGCCGCCAACTGAGGATCGGGTTCGAACACCTGCTTTCCCCATAGTTCACCATTATGCACATCTTCAATCAACTGTTCGGTATAATCGGATAAAATTTCGGCGAGCAACAACAGCCGGTTCGGCTGAATAACGGCAAGCAGCCTTAAATCCTGTCCGATAAAATGCCTAATTCTAAGATATATCCGCTCCATAAACCCTGAGTCATCATTAGTAAAATCAACCCAGGGCGCATCGTACCAGAGCGGGGTAAAATCGGTTACTCCCAGAGAAGTTTCCCGGTTTGTGATCGCCTGGTGCGGAAGTTTTCCGATAAAGTCTTTTGGAACCTCGCGTTCCCATAAAAAATCAAGGGTGGCATAGGGGTGATCCCAGAGTTGAGGGAAATATTTCCCAAAGGCCCCCCACAGGGCATAAATAATCGGCCCGCGATGCCTGTACCGCCAAAAAGCGGTGTGAGGAATCGCCTTTGAAGGGCCTGTGGTCCCGGACGTTTTGAGCATGGTGTACGGCTCATCAACGGTTAATACCCGTTTTTCGCCGTCCAGAATCTGCCGGATCCAGGGTTCAAGATCGGCATACTGATGAATGGGCACTGCCTGTCTATAATCTGCCAGGGTCTTTATTTGTTTAAAATTATACTGCTTTCCAAATGCTGAATCCCTGTGTCGGACAATGCAGTCGAAAAAAGTTTTGGCAAGGGTATCCTCCGGCATTGAACAGGTTTTGAGCAGCTCACGATGACAGGTACTACATTTTTTAATGAATGTATCCCGTTTTTTAATCCAGGTTTGTGAAACAGACTTTTCCATTATAACGTCTCGAATATTCGTGTACATGGATTTGAACAGTCCTTCAACTGAAACAGACGAATTTTCTTAGCCTGTCTTCTATTCCTGAGTCCAATAAGATAATTCTAAATTGACTAATTATTACAGCTTAATATATAGTTCATATTTAATGCGGTTCGGAATTTAATACCACAATAAATTCCAAACAACGAAATCTAAACTATAGTATTATGACTCAATTTGAAAGCGATAAATGAAAAAAGGTAAATCTGTCAAATTAAGGAATTCCGTAGCTTATCAGCTCTTGAAAATTGTTTTTGCCATTTATTTTTTCATCTCCATTTCTATTACCCTGGGACATATGTTCATGGAATACCTGTCGGCAAAGGAGATGGTGGTAGAAGAGCTTGAACTCCTCCAAAAGGCATTTGAGGACGGGTTATCCACCTCCTTATTCGACCTGAACAATGAACAGCTCAGTTCAATCATAGACGGGATGTATAATGTCCCGGTACTGGTAGGGATAAAAATTGAAGCGATTAATCCCAGCATACCGGTAACCTCCGCTGCCATCGGATCTATTATCGGTCCTGACGAAAAACGGATGATGGTCAATCCCAAAGAAAAAAGCCGGCAATCGTCAGCCTCCGTAGGCAACCTCATCGCCCATTCCTTTACTATTTATCAACCTGAGTCCCTGGTAAAAATCGCCAAGGGAACTCTGTATTCCAGTGAAAAAATAATTTTTTCCAAAGTAAAAGACGGATTCATCCGGATTATACTCTCTGCCATCGTAAAAACAATTTCATTGTGGTGTCTTTTCCTGTGGGCTGCCCACGGCCGTTTGAGCCGGCCTCTCAGGCAGATGGCCCTGGAAGTATCCCAGCTGAATATAGAAAAACTTGAAGGGGTCAGAATCAATGTACGAGCCAAGGCCGGAACAGAATTAAAAATTCTTGAAGAAAGCTTTAACCAGATGATTCAAAATTCAAGCAGGTTAACCAAATCCATTGTTGATTCGGCCAAAAAATACCGGAAGATATTTGAAAATGCAAGCGAAGGGCTTTTCCAGATCTCTACCGCCGGCGGTATTATCAGTGCCAACCCTGCCATGGCCGAAATGCTTGGCTATGGAGACCCGGATGAAATGATACGACTGGTCAATGATGTTGCAGAACAATGCTATGCAAAACCTCAAGACTATGCTGATTTTACCTCCATGGTTAAAACAAATACAAAACTCACAGGTTTTGAACGCCAGTTTAAACGCAAAGACGGCAGCACATTCTGGGGCGTGGCTTCGGGACAGTCTGTAAAAGATGCCAAGGGCACCTTGCTCTACTATGAAGGCTCCCTTGTGGACATTACAGAACAAAAAGAAAAATTAAAGGCAGACAAAGCAAGGGTTGTTGCAGAGGAAGCATCACGATCCAAGAGCGAATTCCTCGCCAATATGAGCCATGAAATCAGAACGCCTATGAATGCGATCATCGGCCTTGCCCATCTGGCCCAAAAAACAGATATGACTCCCAAACAGAATGATTACCTGCAGAAAATTGAAAATTCGGGGCTCTCGTTACTCGGTATTATCAATGATATACTGGATTTTTCAAAAATCGAGGCAAACAAACTGAGCATGGAATCCATTGATTTTGATCTTCAGGCTGTTCTGGACA
The DNA here is from genome assembly GCA_003354055.1 of Desulfobacteraceae bacterium. The sequence goes on from PIVQ01000030.1 coordinate 19,144, forward strand.
ATGTGGTGAACCTGATCAACATCAAAGCAGAGGAAAAAGGCCTTGAACTGCTGTTCGATGTCGGGCGCGACGTTCCTTTGGGACTTGTGGGAGATCCCCTCAGGCTGGGCCAAATTCTGATTAATCTGGCCGGAAACAGCATCAAGTTTACCAAGGAGGGACAGGTCCTGATAAAAGTGGATCTTGTTGACAAAAATCCTGAACAGCCCATAGTCGGATTGAAGTTTTCAATTTCGGACAGCGGTATCGGCCTTACCCCGGAACAGATCAGCAAGCTGTTCCAGTCCTTTAGCCAGGCAGACGGATCCACCACACGAGAATACGGCGGAACCGGCCTGGGGCTTACCATCAGCAAGAGCCTGGTCTCCATGATGGGAGGTGAAATATCCGTAGAAAGTGTTCACGGGGAGGGAAGCACCTTTATCTTTACCGCTGAATTCGGGGTTCAGTCAGAAAAAGACCAATTATTGCTTCTGAGTCCGGGAGAACTTCACGGAATGCGGGTTCTGGTGGTGGATGACAATGAAAAATCCAGAGAGATTCTTAGGGACCTCATGGAAGAATTCCACTTTGCCGTGACAGAGGCCGCATCAGGGGAAGAGGCGATTTCCACACTGAGAAACAGCGCTGACAGCAAGCCCTTTGATCTGGTACTCATGGACTGGCAGATGGAGGGATTGGATGGCATCGAAACCGCAAGGCGGATTAAAGAGAATACCGGCCTCGACAAAATGCCGGCAATTCTAATGGTAACCGCCTTTGGCAGGGAAGAGATAATGAGTCAGGCAAAAAATGTGGGCATGGACGGTTTTCTGATCAAGCCGGTCAATAGATCCCTGCTGTTTGACACCATTATGAACCTGTTTGGAAAAACAGGTGTGTTAGATCAAGATCTCATCATCAGAGATCCTGGCGAATTAATGAAACTTGATACGATATCCGGCGCCTGCGTGCTTTTGGTTGAAGATAACAAAATCAATCAGCAGGTGGCCACAGAGCTGCTTGAAAGTGCCGGAATAATTGTAACCCTGGCCGGTAACGGGATTGAGGCTGTCTCGGCCGTAAATGAGAACAACCCGGGGTTTGACGGGGTGCTCATGGATATTCAAATGCCTGAAATGGACGGTTATGAAGCCACACGGATCATCAGAAAGAACCCGGAACATGCCAAACTGCCCATTATTGCAATGACGGCCAATGCAATGGCCGGAGACCGTGAAAAATGTATTGATGCAGGTATGAACGACCATATCCCAAAACCCATTGAACCCAAATTCCTGTTCGAAACCCTTGTAAAGTGGCTGCCTGAGATGGAGAATGAAAAGGACAGACAGCTTCCGGCTCGACTTGAAGAATCAGACAAACAGGTACTTCCGGCTCACCTGGACGGTATTGATATGGAAGTCGGACTGAGACGAACCGGTGGCAATCCCCATTTTTACTCTCAAATGCTGGCAGATTTTGCGATTGATCACGGGGACGATTTTAAATTGATCATGGCGTCCATAGACAAACTCGATCTTGATTTGGCAACAAGACTTGTTCACACCTTAAAAGGGGTAGTCGGAGGCATCGGGGCAGTCCCACTATACGAAACAGCCCAGCGCTTAGAATCACACCTAAGAGGAGAAAAAATAGATGAATTGCCGTCCTTACTGAGGGAACTTAAAAAAGAATTCCAGCAGGTGACGGAGAGTCTGAAACAAAACCTAAAAAAGCGCAGAAAAGAATCAGAAACAAATACAGGTCCGGTTGACGATTCAAAAATAGAGTCCTTGATCGGCGACATCCGGAAAATGGTAGAGGAAATGGATCCGGATGCCGAGGATAAAGCCGAAGACCTGTATAAAATGATCAAGCAAACAGATTCGGAAGTATCCCGCCGGATCAAAGACCTGACCAAAAACCTGGTCAGTCAAACCGGTAATTTTGATTTTGAGGCGGCAATTATCACCTTGGGTAAGATAAAAGCCATTATGCTGTGATATGATCAGCATCCTAAGGATCGGCTCCAAAATTACTTGATCTTTTGTTTTCAAAATACCCAGTCTTTTAATGGGTTTTGGAAACAAGTTTCTGCCCTTCAGGGTATTTAGATCAAGTTGTTTTGTAACGATTCCTAAGCTTACCATAACCGGTCGCTTGCAGTGAGGCTTAAAGTTGGGTATACTCCTTTATTCTTTTAATTTAGGGTACTGTGGCGATATGGATGAATTCAATCGGATTCTGATTATTGACGATGAAAGACAGAATATTAAAATTCTGACAGAATTCCTCAGAGATGATTACAAAATCATGGCGGCAAAAAATGGGGAAACTGCCATCAAAGCCTTATCAGGAACTGTTCTTCCCGACCTGATCCTATTGGACATCATCATGCCGGGAATGGACGGATATGAGGTCATAGAAAAACTGAAGTCAAATGATAAAACACGGGGTATACCCGTCATTTTTATCACGGCGCTTGATGCCACAGACGACGAGAGTCTGGGCTTTGAAATGGGGGCAGTGGATTACATCACCAAACCATTCAAACCGGTTATTGTCAAGGCAAGGATCAAGACGCACATGCAGCTGAAACAAAAAACGGATCTGCTTAACCGACTGGCTTCATTTGATGGATTAACACAGGTTCCGAATCGCCGGAGTTTTGATACGGTTCTTAAAAAAGAGATGAGCAAGGCATCTAGAAATAACTCTCTTCTATCATTACTTTTGATTGATATTGATTATTTTAAGAACTATAACGATAATTACGGGCATATTGAAGGTGATACATGCCTGAAACAAGTGGCCCGGGAGTTGGAAAAAGCCATTACAAGACCGGGAGACCTTGTGGCCCGTTACGGCGGAGAAGAATTTGCCATGATTCTCCCTGAAACGGATTTGAAAGGGGCTGCACATATTGCAGGCCTGGCACGAAGAGCTATAGAGGATTTGTGTATACCCCACTCATCTTCCAACGTGTGTCGTTTTTTGAGCATAAGTATTGGCGTTGCCACAAGGCGGGCTGGCAAGAAGTACGAACCCATTGAATTAATCAAAGAGGCAGACACAGCCCTTTATCAGGCAAAGGCCAATGGTCGCAATTGTGTTGTTACCGCACCCGAATACAATCCAGAGGAGCCAAATGGAGAAGCCAAATCGAATTCTAATTGTAGATGATGAAAAATTCAATATAAAGGTCTTAACTGAATTTTTACAGAGCGATTACAAGATCATGGTTGCTAAAACAGGCGAGCAGGCCCTGAAGGCAATCAAAAGCCAGACGCCCCCGGATTTGGTTTTACTTGATATCATAATGCCTGAAATGGATGGTTATGAAATATGCAAAAAGATTAAAACAGACCCAAAGAGCAAGCACATTCCCGTCATCTTTGTAACGGCGGTCTCAGAGGCAATGGATGCAGCCAAAGGGTTTGACCTTGGGGCAGTGGATTATATTACCAAACCCTTTAATCCGGTTACGGTGAAAGCCAGGGTCAACACCCATATCCAGCTATACACCGCAATGCGCGATTTAAAAACGGCTCTGGCACAGGTAGAGCAGTTAAGCGGCCTTTTGCCCATCTGCGCCAAATGCAAAAAAATCAGGGATGACAAAGGATATTGGAATGAGGTGGATTTTTACCTGGAAAAAAATTCACAGGCCAAATTCAGCCATGGAATGTGCCCTGACTGCTCTGATGAGCTATACGGAAACCGGGAATGGTATAAGAAAATGAAAAAAGAATAATCTGTCATATTTAAAGAAGTCATTCCCCAAAAAGGTATTGATTTTTCGCCCCAAAACCAGCATATCCCTGTGCGACTATTCTAATCAGAGGGAAAAACCTTGAAAACGTATAGAGTTTACCAGATTGATGCCTTTACCGGCCAGCAGTTTCAGGGAAACCCGGCCGGGGTAGTGGCCAATGCCGACGGACTTACGGATCGTCAGATGCAGGCCATTGCCAGGGAGTTGAATAACGCTGAAACCGCCTTTATCCTTTCCCCTTCGGCAGATGACCATGAGGTGTGGATCCGCTTTTTTACCCCAACGGTTGAGGTGCCGTCCTGCGGCCATGCAACTATTTCCGCCCACTATGTCAGAGCCCTGGAAAACAGCCTCCCCTCCTGCACGGTAAACCAGCGTATCGGCCTGGGTATCCTGCCGGTGGACATTCTCAAAAAAACATCAGGGTATAGGATCACCATGACCCAGGGTGAGGTGGAAATTTCCCCGAAATTGGATATCCCCGTCCGGACGGCAATCATAGAAGCCCTTGGACTGACTCCCCTGGATCTGGACCGAAACTGCCCTGTACAAATCGCATCAACAGGCCATTCCAAGGTTATGATAGGAGTTAGGTCCAGGTCTGTGCTCAACAGCCTTGAGCCGGATTTATTCGCCTTGACGCAAATCAGCAAAAAAATCAATTGTAATGGATTTTTTGTGTTTACCTTTGACTCGCCGGATAAAAAGATCCTCACCTATGGCAGGATGTTCGCCCCTGCCATAGGCATTCCCGAAGATCCAGTCACAGGTAATGCCAACGGCCCCCTTGGGGCCTATCTTGTAAAAAACAGACTCCTCGATTCCATGGATGGACTCGTACGGTTCAAAGGCAAACAGGGGGAAGCCATCGGACGTCCGGGCATCGTCCGGGTGGAGGTGGATGTCGAGGCTGGAGAACCTGTCAGGGTCAGGGTGGGCGGAGATGCCGTGGTTGTCTTTAAAACAGAGATCAGCATCTAAATGAAAAACGTTCCTATCATACCTGCGGACACCAAAGATGCTTCCGATATTCTGGCATTGCAGAAAACCGCCTATTTAAGCGAAGCCCGACTTTACAACGACATGAGTATTCCACCGATGATCCAGACCCTGCCCGAACTTGCTGCAGAATTCAAAACATCCGCTGTGCTCACGGCTGTTCATGACGGACACATCGTAGGATCGGTCCGGGCTGTCATGGATCAGGATATCTGCCGTATAGGCAGGTTGATTGTGGATCCCGGCTTCCAGGGCCAGGGACTCGGCACCCGGCTCATGAAAGCCATAGAGAAACATTGTCCCCATGCCCGGGTCTATGAATTGTTTACCGGAGATAAAAGCCTTAGCAACCTGTCACTCTACCGGCGCCTGGGCTATGTCCGGACCCGCACCCAAATACTATCCGACCAAGTCACCCTTGTTTATATGGAGAAACAGAACCATGAACTATGACGAGAAGAGCCATCAGATAAAGCTCATGCGGAAGGCTGTTGATTTCAGTGACAGAGATACCCTTGAAGTCGGATGTGGTGACGGTAAAACGTCCATGCTTTTAGCCCAAAACACCAGATCTTATACAGCCATTGATCCGGATGAAGACCGTATTTATCAGGCGTTAGCGCGGATTGACGGCAAAAAACCGGCATCCGTCTCTTTTCAAACCGGATCCGGCCAGGATCTGGGTTTCCCTGACAACAGTTTTGACCTTGTGCTGTTCACCCTTTCCCTCCACCATCAGGAAAGCGGGCAAGCACTGGAAGAGGCGTTCAGGGTACTGCGGCCAGGAGGCCGGAGCCTGGTAGTCGAGCCGAGACCTGATTCTGATTTCCAACAGTTCTTTCATCTATTTGACAATGAAACCCTGGCCTTAGCCAAGGCAGTCCAGGCAATCCATGACAGCCGGTTAAACCTGACAGACCAGGGTGAGTTCAAGGTAACGGCTGAATTCGAGAACATTCAAGATCTTTGCGCCTATGACTTTGACCGAAGCAATGTCCAAAAAGAGGATCAGACAAAGATTCTGGAACTGCTGGACCGGATTCGGGACAATTCAAATGAGATACAGGCTGAAGATCCCATTTTCATTGAGGATAAACTAAACTTTTTTGTTTTAGAAAAGCCCTGATCCGAATCTGCCGGGACTGCCGTGTCTGTTGATAAACTGTAGGGAGCTGTTACAAATTGTACTGGCCGGACTTGACCAATCCCATTAGAATACTTACTGATTCTAAGTATCGTTAACCTTTTTCAAAAGGAACTCTATCATGTCTCGTAATCTACGTATCAGCCTG
>PIVQ01000502.1 GCA_003354055.1 Desulfobacteraceae bacterium
AACCCTGCAAAATGAAACAACACCGGCTCCCACCGAGCCTGAGCCGGAAAAAGCGCCTGAAAACATCCTGGCAAGCCAGCCCCCGGAGAAATTAGAAACAGCCCTTAACTCCGGAATGGCGTTTGTTTCCCAACTCTTAGAGATTGCCACCGGCCAAAAAATGGAAACGCTGGACAGCCAGGAAAAAATGGTATCCATTGATAAAAACACAGGCGAGGTAACCATGAAGTTCAAGCTGCCGGGGTTCTAAGGGCAAAAGGATATAAGGCATGGGGCCAATTTCATCTACAGCTTGGCCCCATGAAAACTTTAATAAAAACAACCTCAAAGTGCTGCTTCATCGGATTTAACAAATCCTGGGCAACTGCTCTCCTGCAAGCATGTCCACGATCCGTGTTCCGCCGATCAGGGTTTCCAATACCACACGGCCCTTATCCTGATCAGTGACTTCTCCAACAAGGACAGCCTCTTTTCCAAATTCATCAGCCCGAATAACTTCAAGCACCTTATCCGCATCTTTTTCCGGAACAATGGCAATTAATTTGCCTTCGTTGGCAATATACAGAGGATCAAACCCAAGAAGCTCGCAGGTGCCCTGAACTGCACCACGAACCGGCAGTTTGTCTTCATATAAACGAATACCTACATCAGACTGGCCCGCGATCTCATTCAACGTAGTACCTAACCCGCCACGGGTGGGATCCCGAAGCACATGAACCTCACAACCGGAATCCAGGACGGCTTTAACCATATGGTTCAAGGGCGCAGAATCAGTCTGGACATCAGAGTCAAACTTCAAGCCTTCTCTTTCGCTTAATACGGTAATCCCGTGGTCGGCAATGGTCCCGGAGACAATAACTTTATCCCCTACTCTGGCCCGGTTACCGGAAACATCCACCCCATCCGGAATCACGCCGACGCCTGATGTGTTGATAAAAATTTTGTCGGCCTTGCCCCTGGGAACCACCTTGGTGTCACCGGTGACAATTCTGACCCCGGCTTTTTTAGCAGCTCCTGCCATGGTTTCCAGAATAACCTTTAAATCCTTAATCGGCAGGCCCTCTTCGATAATCAATCCCACAGATATATATAAGGGAACGGCACCGCACATGGAAATATCATTAACCGTGCCGTTGACGGCCAGATCACCGATATTACCTCCGGGAAAAAATATGGGCTCCACCACATAGGAATCCGTAGAAAAAGCCAGGCGCCCTTTCGGTACCTCCAAAACCGCCCCATCATCCTGCTTGGCCAACTCAGGAGAATCAAAAAGCGGTAAAATCAAATCGGAAAACATAGCATGGGAAACCTTTCCTCCGGACCCATGATCAAGCAAAACCATTTCATTATCTGTCATCGTATTTTTCCTTCTACTGTTCTCGCCGTTCCAGCTGTTCTCGCTGACCTAGCTATACTTATAATATGCCGCACAAGCCCCCTCACTGGAAACCATACAAGGCCCCACAGGACTCATGGGCGTACATACTCTCTTATACAATTTACAGGCCTCAGGAGTTTTAAGCCCCATAAGAATCTCACCGCAGGCGCATCCCTTTGGTTCTGGAACATCAGTCATATTCATATCAAATTTGACAGCCGCATCAAAGGCCTGAAATTCTTTTTTCAGACCCATACCACTGTTTGGTATTTCTCCGATCCCACGCCAGGTTGCATTGGATATCTCAAACACCTGGTTCATAATGGCTTGCGCTTTTACATTACCTGAATCCGACACTGCCCTGGGGTAGGCATTGATTAACGCAGGCTTTCCTGTCTCATTTTGTTCTACGAGGATCAGTACGGCCTTTAAGACATCAATGGGTTCAAACCCGGCAATCACCGAGGGCATATCATAGGTCTCAAAGGTGTCCCTGTAGGCATCCGTGCCGGTGATCACCGACACATGACCCGGCAGGATAAATCCGTCAATTTCCACACCTTCCGTTTCCATCAAAGCCGCAAGGGCAGGCGGCGTAAGTTTGTTGGCCGCATAAATGGAAAAATTGCCAACCCCGTCACCAAGGGCTGTCAGGATTGAGGCGGCAATGGTAGGAATCGTAGTTTCAAATCCCACGGCACAGAATACCACCTCTTTGGCCGGATTCTCCTTAGCAATGTTAATGGCATCAAAAATGGAATAGACGATTCTCACGTCGGCACCGATGGCCTTTTCCTTTGCCAGGGTGGAACCTGATCCGGGCACCTTCATTAAATCACCGAACGTGGTGACGATTACATCCTTGATCCTGGCAAAGGCCACATAGGCATCAATGTCTTTTTGGGCAGTAACACATACCGGACACCCAGGACCGGACAACAGGGTAATTCCCTTTGGCAGAACACTGCGGATCCCATGACGAAAAATTGCCATGGTATGGGTGCCACAGACTTCCATGAGGCGAAGGTCGCGTTTGCTTGTCCCTTTAATTTTTTTTATCAGTCCCTTTGCCAGTCCGGCATCCCGAAACTCTTCAATATATTTTAAACTCATAGGATCATTTCCTTATCCTTTTTTAATTTCGTTCGAGCATTGCAGCCGCAGCCATGGCCTGGCCGAGTGAAATGCCGCCGTCCCCGCAGGGTACCTTGGAGTGGGTATAAACCGAAAAGCCCTTTGATTCAAGGCAATCAATGGTCTGAACCAATATTCGGTTATTATTAAACACACCGCCTGACAATACGATCCGGTCAATTCCGGTGTCTTTGCGAACCAGGTCAGCCGTATCGGTAAACACCTTAACCAGAGTAGTATGAAACCGGCTACTAATCATTTTAACCGGTATACGGTTCTGAATATCCTCAACAATCGCTTTTATCCCGGGCAGAATATCCATCACTCTGCAGCCGTCTTCACCTGTCTGAATATCAAAGGGATATGCTTTCCTATCAGAACAATAGTCAGCCAAAGCTTCCATCTCCATGGCGGCTTGGCTCTCATGAGAAATCTCATGGCGTATGCACAATAGTGAAGACACCGCATCAAACATCCGGCCTGCACTGGAGGTCAATGGAGAATTGATCTTCCTTTCCATCATCTGCACCAGGAATCCAAGTTTTTTCTTATCTATGGCCTGAACATAGGGAATATCAAGATCGACAAAAGTCTTGCCAAATGCCTTGTACAATAAAGCTGCTGCCATGCGCCAGGGTTCCTTTACCGCAGCATCCCCGCCAGGCATGGGGATGTATTTCAACCTTGCCCTCCGCTGAAAATCAAGATAGGTGCAGGTCAGAATTTCTCCCCCCCAGATATGCCCGTCCGTGCCGTACCCGGTTCCGTCCAGAGTCAGAGCAATGACTTCGCCATCCAGTTGATTTTCAGCCATGCAGGCAAGGGCATGGGCATGGTGGTGCTGGACCCCGACCAAAGGCAATCCTTTATCGCCCAGCCGTTTGGCATACTCGGTGCTGTAATACCCCGGGTGAAGATCATGGGCAACGATGACAGGGTCTATGTCCATTATCTTTTCCATATGATCAATGGTCCGGTCATAGAACCCATGAACCTTTGGATTTTCAAGATCTCCGATATGCTGGCTTAAAAATCCGTACCGGTCACGGGTGAGACAGACAGTATTTTTCAGGCCGGCACCGCAGGCAAGGACCTTTGGTAAATTATTCCCGCCAAAGGGTTTGAGATCCAGCGGCAGAGGCGCATAACCGCGGGATCGACGAACAAACCGTTGTTTGCCCTTCTGCACCCTTGATATGGAATCATCAGCCCGAAAATAAATGTCCCTGTCATGAAAAAGGAAATAATCCGCAATATGAGAAAAAGCTTGCAAGGCGTCATCATTGTCAATGGATAGGGGTTCGCCCGAGCGGTTACCCGAAGTCATTACCAAAATGCCGGGACCTTTAGCCAGCAACAGATAATGCAGGGGGGTATAGGGAAGCATGACGCCCAGACAGGTGTTGTAAGGTGCCAGAGATTTGGCAAGCCCTAAAATTTCCTCCCCGCCCTTTTTATCACGGCATAGCTTTTTGTCCAAAAGTACAATGGGCCTATGGAATGACGTCAAAAGTCTGTGTTCATCATCATCAACCAGGACATGATCAAACAGTTCAGATTCCGATGCCGCCATCAGGGCAAAGGGTTTGTCCGGTCTGTTTTTACGTTGGCGTAACAAGGATACTGCAGATTCATTGCCGGCATCAACGGCCAGATGAAACCCTCCCAGTCCTTTTACAGCCAGAATCTTTCCCTGAGATAGGAGTTCAGCTGCCCGGTCTATGGCCTGGCCCGGATCCCGGTCGATCCGTTTGCCTGTATTGTCGGTAAGAAATACTTTTGGCCCGCACACAGGACATGCATTGGGCTGGGCATGAAACCGCCGGTCCATGGGATCTTCATACTCCGCCATGCAGTTCTCGCACATGGGAAAGACCTTCATGGACGTTTTGGGGCGGTCATAAGGGATATCCTGTATAATGGTATACCGGGGTCCGCAATTGGTGCAGTTAATAAAGGGATACTCGAACCTGCGGTCATCGTGATCCAGCATCTCAGCCAGACAATCCTTACAGATACTGACATCCGGCGAGATCAAAGTTGTGCGATTGGGGGAACCGGAACTTTTAACAATCTTAAAATCAGTATAGCCTTGAACCTCAATAGATTCGGATTCTATGGCAGCGACCCGGCTCAGTATCGGTTTTTTCCTGCCGATATCCCTTATAAAGGCATCAAGAGAAGCCATGGGACCTTCGATCAGCAGGTCTACGCCTTTGGCGGTGTTGGAGACCCGGCCACAGAGGGCGTGGGTATGGGCAAGCCCAAATAAAAAGGGCCGAAAACCAACGCCCTGAACAACGCCGCTGATTTCAAGCCTTTTTGCATAGACAGAAGGGAGGGTCATTTAAAAATCTAAGATTTGCCGGCGCCCAATGCCAGGATGGTGCGCATATCCTCTATGGTCTGAAGAGCTGCGGCTTCATCAATTTTAGATATGGCAAATCCGGCATGGACAATCACATAGTCCCCAAGTTTCACATCGTCAAGCAACAAGATGCTGGCCTCACGAACAACCCCGTCCACTTCAGCCTTTGCCATGGAATCATTAATTTCAATAATTTTTGAAGGTACTGCTAAACACATAAATTCTTATCCGTTTTTAAAATTTAATCATCGAACCAATATAACATAAGAGGGAGCCTGAGCAATATTTATTTCACTATTCAATTTAAAGCACAGTCCCAATAGTTAGTAGCTGACTGAAAACTCGTGCTTGGATGAAAACTTGCCCATATGCAAGGCGCAAGAAAGTCTGAAACCGGAGTGTACTCTTGTACATGAGGCTTTCAGACTTTTGCAGCAACGAGGCAGATGGGTGAGTTTTCGTTCAAGCACTAACTAAAAAGCCCTGGACAGAAAAAATTCTGTCCAGGGCTTTCGCGATATTTTATGCAGTAAAACGGTTTGTGATTAGATCACAGTAACGTTTTTGGCAGCAGGGCCTTTCTGCCCTTCTTCAATCTCAAATTCAACGCGGTCACCTTCGTTGAGGGATTTGAAACCGTCTGCATTAATGCCTGAGTGATGTACAAATACATCTTTTCCGCCTTCTTGTTCAATAAAACCAAAACCTTTTGAGTCGTTAAACCATTTTACGGTACCAGTGGCCATGGTGGCAATCTCCTGTAATAAA
>PIVQ01000503.1 GCA_003354055.1 Desulfobacteraceae bacterium
TTAATGCCTTGAAAACATTGGGAATTGATCATGAAATCACCGATGTTGGGGATCGTAAGGTGCTTGAGCGTATGCAGGAGACCAATGCTACCATTGGTGGTGAGGATTCCGGTCATATGATCTTCCTGAAGGAGCATGCCACAGGCGATGGGATGCTCACCGCTTTAAAACTTCTGGAAGTCATGGCAGGAACCGGAAAATCGTTATCCGAACTGGCCAAGGTCATGACAGTCTACCCACAGATTCTGATGAATGTTGAGGTGGATGTCTCACGTCCCGATTTTAATAAAATCCCCATGATTGCAGATGCAATTAAAGAAGTGGAAATCCGTCTGGGAGAGCAGGGAAGGGTGCTTGTCAGATATTCCGGCACCCAACCTCTGCTCAGGGTTATGGTGGAAGGGCCGGAAGAGGATATTACCCGGGAATGCTGTGAAAAGATCTGCCAGGCTATCAGGGACAGTATTTAAAAGAAGAAACTAAATTATAGGCACAAAAAAAGGGTGGTTCCTGAAACAGGAACCACCCTTTATATTTTTTAAGGACTATTTAGTTAGTCTCTTGAAATACCAAGCAGGCTGAGCAGATGAACAAATAATCCCATGAAGTCAAGGTAGAGGCTTAATGCGCCCATAATTGCGCCTTTTCTTACCATGGAACCCGAGGCATTGTCAGGGATGCTGACGGCCATGGATTTAAGCTTCTGAGTGTCATAGGCGGTCAGTCCGGTAAAGATCACAACAGCGATCATTGAGATGATGGTCTGCATGGCAGAACTGCCGATGAACATGTTGACGATCATGGCAATGAAAATGCCCATAAGTCCCATCATCAGAAACTGACCCATTCCTGTCAGATCCTTTTTAGTTACCATGCCGTAAATACTGGCGCTGCCGAAGGTTGCCGCACATATAAAAAATGTAGAGGCAATGGATGAGGCTGTATACATCAGAAAAATCGGTGCCAGGCATACGCCGTAAAGGACCGTCAACGTCATATAGAGGCCAGTGACTGTACTTGCCTGCATCTTTTGAACCCGTGCGCCGAGAAAGCCGCAAAGAACGACCAGGGCAATCATAAGTACAAATGGCATCATGGGAGTGCCGTAAATCATTTGAAGAATGGGTTCGCTGGTTGAAACATAATAAGATGTCAGTCCGGTTGCAACCAGGCCGAGGGTCATCCAGTTATAGGTACTTCTGATAAAGGCGTTGACTTTGGTGACAGCGCCAGCTTGTTGAAGTGTTGCGTTCATTGTAATTCCTCCGAATTAAAAACGTTGGGGTCAGTATGATAGTTGATAGGTAATATAACACGGGAAGGGGAGAATTCAAGATTACAATTTGGTTAAACATCTGGATTTTACGTTTTTTAAACATTTAAATAGCTTATATGATAAAAGTTTACATAATATATATTATCGGACGTTGTAATGGTGGGGTAATAGAGGAAGAAGCATCAGAGAAATTCGAGATTGTTGGCATCATTCCCAAACCCACCTGGCAAATAATCATCAAACATAAACTACGCGGTTTCGTTCTCCACATGGTCCGAGAACTAAAAATAGATTCCAACATGAAGTTCTTTGTTTTGATTCATTCAAATTGAAAAAAAGTCACAATCGAAATGTTTTGGGCTTTTGGAAAGCAATTTGCTTTTGACAATCAGACATCCGGTATGGAAACTGATACAGAAAATTTAAATTCTGAGAATGCTATACTCCAGTCTCAGTCTCAAAGTTACCTTCAAACTCATATAAACTCCAATTTCAAACAAAGTGAGGATGAACAAGAAGAAAGCAGGATTGTAAATAAACAAAAATCAAAAGATAAAAAGAAAAATTTGAGTCTCAGTTGGGTTCAGTTATTGAGTGCTATGATATTAAAACTATGGCCTTTCTATATTCTTTTATTTGTTGGCCTGGCTTTAAAATTTTATTCGCCGAAAATTTTTCAAAAGAAACGGACAGTGTCAGTTAAAAGCAAACCTCTCCCTTCTGATTATAATCATCCAGACCCGGATAATCAGGATTTTGAGTTCCCAAAATTGAATTCTTCAGAATTTAAAGGATTTAAAGGGAAAAGAATAGTGTCTTCCCTGTTATTTAAGTATTTGGATAGGAATTTGTATTACATTTTTGATGACGTAACTTTATCATACAATAATGGCACCTCACAGATTGATCATATTGTTGTATCGCCCTTTGGAATTTTTGTTCTTGAAACAAAAAATATGAAAGGTGTAATTGATGGTAATCAATACAAAAAAACATGGATTCAGTTTCTTTTCAAATCAAAAAAATCCTTTTTGAATCCTATACATCAAAATGAAACACATATCAGAGCATTGAAAAGGCTTCTCAAGCTTGAATATGAGTTTTTTTACAATCTGGTTGTTTTTGTGGATAATATAAAATTTAAGTTCCAACAGCCCCACGGAGTCTATTTTCTTCATGAAATGATAGAATTCATAAGATCGCAAAAGAACACTATTTATAGCGACGAGGAAGTGAAAAAAATAATCAATTACATTAACGCTGCCCGTTTTTGACCCATCCTTCAGTACTGATCATAGACATAAGGAATATGTCCACGGGTTAAGAAAACATTAGAGTGGGTTTTGGGTGTTGTATTAGATGATGTTCATTATAAGTATCGCTGATTTTTTGTAAACTTGAAAGTCCTCTCAGGCGATGGTCATTGGTTGCCAGGATTGATGCAATATCCATCAGGTAGCAGTCCAGCAAATTCCGCAGGTATTGATCTTCGTCGTTGTCAATATATGGTTCAACCCCTCTGATCCGGAGCTGTCCTGCCATTTGTTCGAAGGAATTTTGCTGCATCATTATACATTTCAAATGCCGGGACTTCCATGCCGCCCATTTGTTTCATACCGGCAAGGTATACGATGCGAACTCCAATTAATGGTACCTTTTTTCTTACCAGAATTTTTAAGGCATTTAGAAGATGTTCCTTACCGGGTTTGTAATGGCCGCTTGCATTGTCAATTTCTTTGAGTACACCCATTTCCACTCCGATGGCACCTGCAAACAGCACCCCTACCCCACTCATGATGCTTGAATGATGGAACAGTTTTCCGTCACCGGGATGCTCACCAAAACTGGTATAGCAGTTGCCGTCTTCGTCAATGATAAATATCCATCCAGTCGTGCCGTTATCAATCAAGGCTGTTAGGTCTGTAGCATTTGAATGTTTGGATTTCTTTTTATACATCTTGCCTTCACGATCAAAAACAATCTGGTACCGCCATCGTTCTGCCGGGTCTACGTATTTTACGCTGGCTGCAGTTCCTTTCTGCTGGGCACGCAGTCTGGTAAAATTAAAGAGAAATTTTTCGGAACTTTGCTGCCATTCTGCATTCAGGGTCCCCCCTTGTATATGGTCGGGATTGGCACCGCCGATATTGGTTTCAGCCCAATAGTGTGGATCAAGGGCTTTTTTCTTTCTGCCCACACCAAGATGTTTAAGGCCTTCCCGAACCTGTATCCAGCGGATTTTGGCAGCAACGGATCCCAATTGTTCACTCTGTTTTAACGGAACGCCTTTTTTGTGGGTCGTAGCCAGGGGCAGCGTGAGGTCCAGGATAGCCAATGCCTTCTGGGTTTCCATGAGCAAATTGGTCACATGCTTCCTGCGATTGCTTTTTTTTACATCTGCTTTGCTCTCAAGCCAGATGGCGCATTTCTTGGCAAGATCAAGGAGAAGCAGCGCTATGATTCTTTCACGGGTTTTTATCGCCTCTGCACTTTCACGACTTCGATTAAAGGGAATCAATAGATTTTGGGCAAAGTTTCTCAGGGCCAGATCAATGGCCAGAAGATGGGTATTGGTACGGGAATGGGTATAGCCTAAGGTGGTAATCTTGGTAATATTCTGCCACTGCACCACCGTTGGAATACCTTCAAAATATTCTCTGCGCTGGTAAAATTGAAAACGTCCCGGCATAGGAAAATTCTCCAATATTGTGTTTTGACCAAATTGTGGAAAGGGATATTGATTCAGTGTGTTACATCAAAAGCATCGCATTAATTATAAGGTGGGAGCAATCTTCTTGTCAACACAGGTATCAAAATCGGTGTTCATGGCATGACGGTCTTACGGGATACTCTTCCAGCCAGCTGAATATTTTTGGCGACCGGTATTTTGAAAAGCTACGTGCGATTACCCTGTTGAGAGGCCACACGATCATTGACTTTGCCCGGTGATTTATTTTATAAGTATTAACTTTGCATTACCACTGGAAACGATGAATGATATCAGCACAAAAAAACAATAGTCACATATATACGGTAGTCAGTCTGACAAGGGAGATCAAATCCCTGTTGGAAGACAGGTATCCTTTTCTATGGATCACCGGTGAGATTTCAAATTTTGTAACTCCGGCATCCGGCCATTCCTATTTTTCCCTAAAAGACGCCAATGCAGTGATTTCCTGTGTGATGTTTAAGGGCCAGAAACGCAGGCTTTCCTTTACACCGGAAAACGGTATGAAGATTACAGGGATGGCCAGAATTTCTCTTTATGAACCCCGGGGATCATACCAGCTTATATTTGAGCATCTGGAACCGGAAGGTGCAGGATCCCTTCAGCAGGCCTTTGAAATACTTAAAAAGGAACTTGCGGACAGAGGCTGGTTTGATGCTGAACATAAAAAGCCCCTGCCCTATTTGCCCTCTAAAATTTCCGTGATCACTTCGGGCACGGGCGCGGCTGTCAGGGATATTATCCATGTGGCCACCCGCAGGTTCCCAGGATGTGCTCTGGAAATTGTTCCGGTAAAGGTTCAGGGGGATACGGCTGAGCATGAGATTGCCCGGGCGCTGAATCTGGTAAACCAGCGGGTCAATGAGCGGAATAAATCCGACGTGATTATCCTTGCCAGGGGTGGCGGATCCATTGAGGATCTATGGGCCTTTAATACTGAAACCGTTGCACAGGCAATCTTTGAATCCGATATTCCCGTAATTACCGGGGTGGGCCATGAAATTGATTTTACCATTGCCGACTTTGTCTCGGATCTTCGGGCCCCTACCCCGTCTGCTGCTGCTGAAATGGCCCTGCCCGACCAGGCTGCCTTAACCCAGCAGGTTAACAGGCTTAAAGCTTCCCTGGATCAGGCCATGAACAAACGCATGACCTTTCTGGAACAGCGGTTGCAGGATTTAAGTTCCCGTTTAAAGAGTCCGGCCCGTGTGGTGGATGATTTCAGGTTCAGAATAGAAGACAATGAAACCAGGCTTCACATCGCCATGAAAATGCGGATGGTACGAGACAGGGAGCGATTGTTCTGGCTGCGCAGAACCCTTGATAATACACTGCCCCTGCCAAGAATTCAGGAACAGGCCAATTATGTTAATGGTCTGAAATCAGCCCTGGACCAGGCCATGGCCAAACATATGGACGGGTTTAAGTCTCGCTTAAGGGAACTTACGGCCCATCTGGAACCGTTGAACCCCAATGCCATCCTGGACCGGGGATACAGCATTACCCGGGAACTATCCACAGGCCGTGTGGTTATGGATGCCCAAACCCTTGCCCGGGACGACCGGGTTGAAATTATTCTTTCAAAAGGACGCCTGGTGACCCGGGTGGAATAAGATATGGCAAAAAAGACATTTGAATCC
>PIVQ01001296.1 GCA_003354055.1 Desulfobacteraceae bacterium
CCGTAGAAAAACGTATAATCCTTGGTTGCCGCAGCCGCCCTGTAGCCGGTATAGAGCAGTTCGCCAAAAGCCCCGAGCACGGAGATAATGGCACTGTCTTTGGTGATTGACAACCACAGGTTCCCCATGCCGGGCAGCGCATGACGCATCATCTGGGGCAGCACCACCCGCCTGAAGATCAAGGGACGGGACATCCCCATGGCAGTGGCGGCTTCCACCCCGCCGTCAGGTACGGCCTGAAGAGCCGCCCGAAGCACTTCAGCCATAAAGGCCCCGGAAACAAATGCCAGGGCAAATACGGCAGCCCAGAACGGGTTGAACTGAAACCCCTTGTCCACGATCCCGGCCCATACAAGTGCCTGCTCAGCCAGACCCGCCACTGTAAAATAGACGATCAGAATCATCAGCAGCTCTGGCAAAGCCCTCACAACCGTGATGTAAACCCCGGCCAGGCTGCGCAGGATCCAAGACCGGGAAAGCTTAAGGACCGCTGCCAGAAGTCCAAAGAGAACAGACATGAGATAGGCGCTCAAAGAGACCTTCATTGTCATGATAAAGGCGAAAAAGAACTCATCTCCCCAGCCGCCAGCCCCCCACGCAAGATAGCCGATATAGGTCGATATCATGGGGCCTGCCTTTGATTCATCGTGCCCACTATTATTTACTTAAGAACCATTTTTGTACCATGGCATCAAGGCTGCCGTCTTTTTTCAGCTCGGCAAGGGCAGCATCAATTTTATCAAGTGTTGCCTTGTCTCCCTTGCGCACTGCATAGCCAATACCTTCGCCCAGAATGACATTGGCCGGGGCTTCATGTTTCACCTCATAATCAACCCCATCCTTTGAATCCAGGAAGGCTTTGATATACTGAAAATCCATGAGTACATAATCGATTCGCCCGGCAGTCAGATCGGCGATGGCGTTGTCGGCAGCAGGATAGGACTTTGTGTCCACCTTGCTCAAAAATTTTCCGACATAGGCAGCCTGGATACTGGCATTCTGAACACCGATGATTTTTTTGGACAACCCCTTATCATCAACAACCATACCTTGTCCGTCTGCAGCCGGTTTATCCGTAATCTTGGTTTTGTCGGACTTCATTCCCACGAAGACCGAGGGGGCTGTATAGTAGGACATGCTGAAATCAACAACCTTCCGGCGTTCTTCGGTGATTGAAAAGGCACCGACTATGAAATCAATTTTATTTGCCGTAAGGGAAGGAATCAACCCTTCCCAGGCCATCTGGCTGATCTTGTGGTCAATACCCATTTTCTCAAAAACCGCCTGGGTGAGATCCGCCTCAAACCCTTCCCAGACGCCGGCCTGGTTGATCTGTGTGAAGGGCATATAGGGCTCAGGCGTCATGCCGAGACGGACCGGTCCTGCATGCCC
>PIVQ01000504.1 GCA_003354055.1 Desulfobacteraceae bacterium
GAGAAGAAAGCGGCATGATCGGTTGAAAGTGGTACGACGTTAGCTCAATTTTCTCATGGCTGAGAATGGGCCTCAATTACTCGTCGGAGGCCATGAGAAAATTGGGCGGGAATATTAGAAAATATTTTAACAAGGGCGACAACTTGCTTGACACACACCGATTTTGAAACCCGAAGAGATTGAATCAAGTTTTAAAATAACATTAAACTGGATCGACACCACTATTAAATGGGCAGCGCAAAGTAGATTTCGATCTTTCGTAATATTGTCAGTTCTATCTATAACGATTATTTGGACTCCTTTTTGGGTTGGAAAAAAAGTAATAGAAGACAACCACACCGCATTCATGGCCAAAATGCAAAAAACTTGGTACGTACAAGAAGAGAACACATACAAAATAGCTATTGATTGGATTGATTTATGTATAGACTCAATTAAATCAAATCATAAGTATAAAAATAGATATTGTGACAAGGCCGTTAAAATGTTTGCTAAAGCTTCAGTAAAATGGCCAATACAAACGAAAGATCTCATTATAGATGAAGCCTACGAAGAGATGAAAATTGAAGTTTCTAATCATCTTAGGAGTGTTGAATATCAAAGATTTAGGGATAAGAAAACAGCACAGAATGAGATAGTCCTTGATGTGATTTTGAATCCAATGTTTAAATGGTTTCTACTTTCATTTACAGTTTTAGTTTTAGTATTGTTGGCCTATCTACTGGACAGGACACGGAAATCTTTAAGAATTGATAAATAAATAGTAATCAGTATGTTCAACAAGCTACCTGTTAACAAATAAGAAGGCCCCCGGACCAAATAATTACCGGATCCGGGGGATGTGTTAACACTTGGCTTTTACATCATGTTTTCAGGCAAGCCTATTTGTTCGCTATATGATCGACCACTACCAGAGCCGGATGTACCGCCACCTCCCCCTCGGTTACCTTGACCGGTCTTCATAAATTTTTTTGTTGCCATAACTATAGCACCACCCGTACCAACAGATATTGCTCCAGCAATGCCGGAAGTACTTCCTGCCATGGCCCCTGATAGTTGTGCTGCATAGTCGGGTGCCTTTAGGATCAGGGCAAAGGCTAAAAGAAGCCATGAGATAGTACCGAGATATGGGCCTGACATTAATACCCATTGGGAACCATTGTTAGCGGCTTTTATAAGGTCATTAATGCTGTCACTGAGACCAAAAACACATACTGCAAGGGTGATGCTGGCAAAAATGATTATCAATCCGCTATTCACCAGACCTTTAAACCAAGCAAAAAAGATAGGCCGGGTTTTTTTGAATGAAGCCAGAAAGATACAAGGACCACCCACGATAAAGTAAATGAACATGGAGAAAACCCCCATGAAGACCATTATCATAAAACAGGCGTATAGTATTACATAGACGATGAGCAAACAAGCCGCTAAGAAGCCCATCTGAAGGTGCAAAAACGCATTATTATAGAAAGAGCCAGGGGGAGTGATTTTGAACAATAGATCAAAAATATTGTGGGAAATCCCGTCAAGGGTATTGAACAGGGCTTTTAAGCCAGTTCCAGCAGCAAGAGCCTTTTCCTGATCTATATCCTGCGCAATTCCTATAAAAAATGAACTTAGATCAAAAACGAGGTCGATAAAAGGATTCATAATCCAATAGCTGTATAAACTCGACTCCATTACAAGGTTGTGTAAAGCAATAATCAGAAACAGGCTTAAGCCAAACTCCTGCGCAGTTTCTTTGTCTCCGACCTTACCGTACATAATCATTAGGCCGACAATAACGATATAGAGTATTATCGCCGATCGAATCCAGTTTCCAAACGAGTCCATAAGATGAGGGTAAATGGACACCGTGAAGTCTGTCAATTTGAAATAGAACGAAATGAAAAGGCGATAGGTAAATGGGGTTTCAAGAAATTCAAACATATGATTATCTCCAATAAGTTTAATTAAATGTCCAGAAGAGTTTCGATTTCAAGCCAGCGAATGTCCGCTGGAACTTCGTCGATACCAAAAGAACGCGACTTAAAAGCTTGAGAGTGCAGTCTGTATCCGTTCCTCAGGTCTTGCGCTCAGTCTTGCGTTTTTTATCTAAAATATGGGGATTTTAGACTATGTAAAAAATATGGAAATCTTAAAACCCTTTGTTAAGGGGGGATCCGCACTGATTAAGGATGTGTGAAAATGGCGGTTTTCTGACTACGAATCAGGGGGTCGCAGGTTCGAATCCTGCCAGGCGCGCCACCAACGATAGGGGTTTCGGGCATTTGCCAGAAATCTTTTTTTGTTTGTTCTTGCGCTTTTTAAAAAATCTGCACATTTGCGAACCCTGTTAACGTTGAATCTAAACGATTCATCGCCTCCTGATCTGATCCCTTTATTAAATGTAAATAAATTTCAGTTGTTTTAAAATTTGAGTGCCCGAGTATATCCTGTATGGTTTTCGGGTCCACTCCTGTCCAAGGGGATCGGGGATTGTGATGCATATCATGTCAATCATCACGGCAGCAGGTCTTCATAACATAAAGATTTTATCAGCAAATTAAAACCGGAGATTGCTATTGCTTCTAAAGGAACTCATCATGGGCATCTTAAAGATGCTACGGTCAAAAGGATGTTTGATCCCCAGCAAGTTGACCAACCGATACAAAAATTCTTCCATACCAATGTCAATATATATGATTCAGCCTTCCATGGTGACCCAAAGTATGTCGGTGATGATTATGATATAAATTACAAGATGACCCTTAGGAATCGTTACAAAATAACTTGATCTAAATTGTTTTCAAAGCCCCTTAAAAGACTGGGTATTTTGAAAACAAAAGTTCAAGTAATTTTGGAGCCGATCCTTAAGTGGTCCGAGTAAATTTAATCCTGGCAAAATCAGATCTTGCATTTCTATTATAATCTGCCCTTGTCTTAAAGCCTGTGAGTTGATAAACACCCAAATCCCCTGTTGGATTTTTTTGTCTTATAACCAAAGGATTTTTAATGAAAGTAGCCCTGATTGCAACCCCTTACCCTTTAGAAGAAGCACCTTCACCGCCTTTGGGACTCACCTATGTTGCCGCTGTCTGTGAGGCAGCAGGAGCCGAGGTGATCATTCTTGACTACATTGTCAGGGGATATTCAAAAACAAAGCTCATAGGAGAGCTGAACGCCTTTGAGCCGGATATTGTAGGTATTAATTCCGTTACCATGAATTTCAAACAGGCCGCCGGCATCCTGTGTCTGGCAAAGCGGAATAACCCGGATATCATCACGCTCATGGGAGGTCCCCATGTCTCCTTTGACGCTGAAAATACCCTGGCTCTTTATCCGGAAATCGACATCGTTGTCAAGGGTGAGGGGGAAGCCACAGTCCCGGAATTGCTGGGGGTAATTCATAACCGGGAAAAATGGCAGACCATCCCGGGAATTGCCTTTAAAGAGGGCGACCAAATCCTAACCACAGCCCCACGTCCTTTTCTGCAGGATTTGGATGCACTGCCCCTGCCGGCCCGTCATCTCCTGCCCATGGCCAGGTATCAGGCCCTGGGATATCCGGTAAGTATCATCACCAGCCGGGGGTGCCCCAACCACTGCATTTTTTGCCTGGGCCGCCGCATGGTGGGGCAAACGGTCCGTTTCCGTTCCGCCGGTCACATTGCCGACGAAATTGAAGAATTGGTTTCCCTTGGAATTAGCGCCATCAATATTGCAGATGATCTGTTTACTGCCAGCAAACGTCGGGTAACAGCATTGTGCCATGAACTTGTGAAACGGAAACTGGATATTTCCTGGAGTGCATTTTCCCGGGTGAATACCATTGATGCACAGACCCTGAGGCTGATGAAAAGTGCCGGCTGCCGTTCCGTTAGTTTCGGAATTGAATCTGGCAATCCTGAGATGCTCAAACGGGTCAAAAAAGGGATCACCATTGCTCAGGCCCAAAAGGCTGCAATCGCCTGCCGAGAAGCTGGGATCACCGGGCATGCCTCTTTTATGGTTGGACTTCCCGGAGAGAATTATGAAACCATGAAGGATTCTTTAAAACTGCAAGAAGAACTTCAGATTGAATCTGCCTTTCATTTCCTGTCTCCTTTTCCCGGAACCGACGTCAGGGAAGATATTGAAGACTATGATCTTGAAATTCTCACCCAGGATTGGGACCAGTACAATGCAAACAGGTCCATTGTCAGAACGTCCGCCCTTTCTCCTGAACAGATGGATGCATTTATTCATGATGCCAACGAACAGAACCGGGAAGACTGGGAAACTCTGAAAGTTAAATATGAAAATAAAACAGCAACCCCCTACGAGCAGATGCAGATGGGGGGCCATTATCGTATGGAGATGATTTTCAAGCTTCTGACCCAGGACTTCCTTGAGCAGCATTCGGAATTCAACACAGGCAAGGACAAGGCGATTTCGGCCCTTTCCGAACATATTTCTTCCATGTCAGGCCTTGATGTAACTTTTACGGAATCCACCATGAAGGATCTTATGGAAAAAGGGTATATCCAGACGGAAGAGACTACTGATAAAACCCTTTTTTCCTGGGCCCATAACAGTCAGTCAAAATCTGTCCCGGCATTCTGATAGACGTGTTGAAGACCATTGGTTTATATGGGATCTCCAAAATTTAACCAGCGCTTCGTCTTTTGCGAATATTCACGGTGCATGTAACCTCACCACATACTACTCCGTTTGAGTTTTCTAATTTTACCAAATACTCGCGGTCGATTATACCATTCTTTTCTACTAAAGCTATTATTTGATCAATTTCCATTTGATTAAGCTCAAATTTGGCAAACATCGTACTTTTGCCTGGTTTTAAAAACTTAATGATAGACAATCGATCAACGCAGGCATACTCTTTGCCAAGATTTTTCATAAGCATTACAAGGTAAATACCATGTACAGCACTGTACATGTTTCCACCACACATGGTTCCTAATGGATTTTTCGTTTTTAATTTTAGCGGCAATTTGAGTTTAACCGTACGCATGTCCGCACTGACATGTGTAATCCACGCCCCTGTTGCTCTGAAAACAGGCGTAACATTTACAGCGTATCTTATGAGCTTGGATTTAAGACTTTCTGCTACACCCATCTTTTCTTTTCCTTTTTTCTTACCCCATCGTTGATCATTGGCCAGAAGCATTTACAGCGAATCCCTCCCGCCGGATACCCTGCTCTGTCTTTCTCCAGCCGGCAGCCATTCCGTCTGATGTTTCAATTCCCACACCAACGAAAAGCAATTCACCATCCTTGTAGTAGGAAAGGTCATATGTGCCTGATTCGCTGCCGTCGGGGTTGATAAAGCAAGTTTTGTCTTAGTTCTATTGTGATCTTTATGTAGGTTTATAAAAGATAAAACGATAAAGTTCTGTAGTTCAGGCTACATTTTGTAAGAAATATTATGTTGAAGGATGTTTTTGGGAACTTGTATTTTATCAGGGGACTCCGGATTTGTGATTTTATACAATCCGATCATATGGCAAATGTTAATTCTGCAGTGGGACATAAATTGCAATAATTGAATTTTGATGATTCCAGTTAAACCTTGAATCATACCTTTCGTAGTGAATGACCGACCTATTAAGGTCGATATCAAGTGGAGAACTTGGAATTATTGTTTTGTAGATTTGA
>PIVQ01001297.1 GCA_003354055.1 Desulfobacteraceae bacterium
ATCGGCTCCAAAATTACTTGATCTTTTGTTTTCAAAATACCCAGTCTTTTAAGGGGTTTTGGAAACAAGTTTCTGCCCTTCAGGGTATTTAGATCAAGTTATTTTGTAACGATTCCTTACTTGCGTTGTTCTGCATCGTATGTTTCTTAAAACATCGTAACTTTATGTGGAATCAATATGGAACAGGATAGCGGAAAACGGGCATGAGGGCAAAATAAAAATAAGACGTGGCGGTAAATACCCGCAGGAGGCTTATTGTAAAATCGGTTTACCGGAATATCCGGTGAAACGCTGCTGGTATTCTCTGGGTCTTAATCCGGTCAGCCGAATGAAGACTTTTCGGAAAAATGCGATGTCCTCATACCCGACCTTATAAGTTATCTCATTAAAGTTTTTAGTGCCTTCTTCAAGCAAGCGTTTTGCATATTCTACCCGTAATTTTTGCAGGTAAACTAAAGGGGTTACGCCAACGGCTTTTTTAAAACGCCTTTCCAGGGATCTTCGGCTCATTTCAAACTGTTTGGCCAGACCATCATAATCGATAACTTCCGTGTGATTTTGTTCAATCCATTCCTGGGCTTTTACTATTATTGAATCCCCGTGGTCTCTGGGAGCAAAAAAGCAATCATATGGGGTCTGCATCTCTCTGCCCATATCCAGAACCATTGTCTTGGCAGATTCAACAGCCGCCTTCCGCCCGCAAAACTTTTCCACAAGATAAAGGGAAAGATCCATACCCGCACTCACACCGGCGGAACAATAAAGCCTGCCGTGGTCCAGGTACATTTGATCCTGCGCAAGTTGTACCTTGGGGTATCTTTCACGAAACATATCGGCAAATCCCCAGTGAAGCGTCGCGGATTTGCCATCTAAAAGTCCGGTTTCCGCCAATAAAAAGGCACCGGTGCAGATACTGGCAATATGTGCTCCCTGATCGTATTTCTCACGTAGCCAGGGAACCAGTTCAGGATTTTGTTCAAGTATAATGTCAATATAGGTGGCTGATGCAATTATGATTAAATCCGTTCGCTCGACTTGCTCTATACTGCTATGGGGTTGAATGAGGATATTATTAACCGACCGGATGGGTTGTCCGTCTGCCGATGCAATGGTTACATTAAAAAAAGGCGTTTGGGCAGACTTGCTCACACGGTTCCATAATCGCCCTGCCTGATTTAAGATATCCATCGGGCCGAAAATAGTTGTTGCCATGCTGTTGTGCAGTCCTAAGATGGTAACGTCTTTCATTTTCTTTCCTAAATCTTCATGCGTTGTCGATATCACCCATTATATTGTCGTTTATGCCACTTTTAAACCTGTTAGGCAATAGCTTATGATCAAATAAACCATACAGAAAAAGGAGAAACGATGAAACCTATGCAAACAGTGACT
>PIVQ01000505.1 GCA_003354055.1 Desulfobacteraceae bacterium
GCAAAGCCAAAAATCTCTTGCGTAGTGAATAGCTCATATTATCAATAATAGGATTACCCGATACATCTTCATAATCAGCTGGTGGGATAAACATTATACAATTTTATATATATATATATTTATATACTATTTTAATTTACTTCTTTCTTCTTTTTTTAATTGTTTTTCTCTTTGGTTTTCTTTTCTTTATTGATTTCTTTACTGCTTTCTTTTTCTTTCCTCCTAACATTTTCTTTACTTTCTTTAATGACTTCTTTAATGACTTCTTTACTGCTTTCTTTATCTTTTTTAATGAACTATCCTTTGGTCTCCCTCTTCCTCTTTTCTTTGCTCCTCCTTTTTGCGCTTTACATTTACCTCCTGAACATTTTCCTTTACATTTACATTTTTTTGCTCCTCCTTTTTGAAAATCAGATTTTCTCCAGTTGCTTGATAATTCTAAATCTTTGAACTTACCACCTTCTTTTAAGTATTTAATAGTTAATTTTTCCATTTTTAAATATACATTATCTCTTTTATCTGCTATTTCATCATCATGTGTATCTTCATATTCGCTATCTAATTTATCGTATTTTCTAAATAAATTATCAATTTGTTTTTTTAATTTATTACTTCCACATTTTCCTCCGTGACATTTACCATTACAAGATTTACCAACACAACCTCCTTTTTGTTTCTTCTTTACTACTTTCTTTTTTGCTCCTCCTGACATACCTGCTGATTTGATGAATTTCATCATTGATGAAGCATCTCTTTCTCCTAAATATGTTTTTGAACCAACTTTACCATCTTTTGATAAAAATCTAATAGTTGGAAATCCTGTTACAGCGAAATGAGCAAATACTTCATCACTTCCTGGTAATTCTCCATTTACAGAATATACTTTTGTTGATATTTTTTTATATTCTGGTGCTAATTGTAAGCAAAATCCGCACCAGGGCTGATGAAAGACAATTAATGAGTTTTTTCCTGGACTTTTCTTTAATTTGAAACTACTATCAAAATCTTTTCTTGAAATTGTTAATACTTTACCTCCTTTAAAATGGTCTGCCATTATATTCTTTGATATATCTTTATTTAATATTTTATTTTCATTAACTAAACTATTATCTTTAAATTCATCTTCACCTATTTCCTCATCTATTTCCAAAACATCGTCTTCTTCAATCTTTACAACTTGATTTACGTCTTCCGTGCTCACATTTATTTCTACAATTTTTACAAATCGTCCCTTCTTTTTTAAATTGATAATCCTTTTTTGGTTTTCCACATTCTTCACAAGTTTTCATTTAAATATATAAATTAAAAATATTATATTTTTAAAAATAAGTCAATAGCCTTTAATTCATTTTTCCACGAATAGATTTTTGTGGAAAGTAATTTATTAACTTAAAATGCTCATATTTAAAATCATTTATGCTTTTTATTTCTTTATTTACTTCTAATTTTGGTGGTATAGTAGGTCTTCTTAATAATTGTTCCTTACACTGTTCAATATGATTATTATATATGTGAGTATCTCCCATAAAATGCGTAAAATCTCCTGGAACATAACCACAAATTACACAAAGCATATTTACTAATACTATCGCAGAAACAGCATTGTAATTATTTGCTAAAAAATAATCACTTGACCTTTGGTATAAACAACAAGATAACTCATTAGTTTTCGGATTTACATAAAATTGATATAATAAATGACAAGGTGGAAGAGCAGCATCATTTAATTGTGATGGATTCCAATATGAAAATAATATTCTTCTACTTGTAGGATTATTCTTTAATAAATCAATTACATATTCTAATTGGTCAAATCCTTCACCAGTATAATCATCATTACAAGTCTTATATTCACCATTAAAATGTCTTAATTGAAAACCATAACCTGCTCCGATATCACCAATCGGTAAATGACCTAATCCCCGATTATCTAAAAACTCTCTTGTTGTATTCCCTTTCCATATATTAACTCTCTTTTTCTCTAAATCCTTAGCATTTGTATTACCTTTTAAAAACCATAATAACTCTTCAACTATTAACCGAAATGGAACTAGTTTTGTTGTTAATAATGGCAATCTACCATCTCTAATATCATATTTTAATGATTGAGCAAATAGAGAACGTGTTCCAGTTCCTGTTCTATCTCCTTTCTCAATTCCGTTTTTTAATATATTTTTCATTAATTTTAAATAATTATTCTCTTCCTTATTTTCATAAATATAATGACAAAAATCAAAACCTACATTATATTCTATTTTATGATCAGTTGAATATAAATGTTGTATATCATCTACTTTTTTATATCCATTAACTTTGGGGAAAAAAGCATCACATTCATATCTATATTTAATTTCTGTAGCATAAATATCTGATACCAAGTTCATACTAAAAAATTGCTCATAAATACTCTGTCCTCCTATTACGTAACTACTTTCTATAATTTTTTTATTTTTATGAATATATTTTAATACTTTATCAATACTATCTAATATTACTAAATTTTCTATATTTTCTGACTGTTCCATTGTTTTTGAGAGAACTATATTTATTCTATCTGATAATGGCCTAAATTTTTGAGGTATTGATTCATATGTCTTTCTTCCCATTATTACTACATTCTTCTTATTCTTATTATTTGTTTCTGTTGATAATTTTTTAAAATATTCTATATCTTCTCTAATATACCAAGGTAATTTATTATCTTTACCAATTCCTCTATTCCAATCGTATGCTACTATAACCTTAAACATTTTATTTTATAATATATTTAAGATTTTTATGAAAACTTAAATAATATTTTTTTAATTCTAAATCAATGTAAACTTCTATTCTCTAATCATAATGCGATATTTATAATATTTTATCTACTAAACCATATTCCAAACATTTTTTTGCTGGCCACCACATATCACGTTTTAAGATTTTATCTAAAGATTTACCATGGATATTAGTATGATCTTTATATATTTGTTTAATATTCTTCATTAAAGTATCATTATTTTCCATATCATCAACAAGTTCATTATATTTACCATCAAAACCACTTGATAACTGATGGATTAACATATAAGCATTTCTATAAATAAATCTTTTATCACATACAACACTAATCATTGTTGCTGAACTTGCTGCCATACCATTAATATATGAATATACTGGTGTTTCAAGTGTTCTTATTTTATCAATAATTGTAAAACAGGAGAAAACACAACCACCTTCAGAATGAATATGTAAATGAATAACATCATCATCAGTTTTCTTTTTCTTTTTTTTCATTTTTGTATCTAATTTATGTAATTCTTTTACTAATTTAAAAGCACTTTTAGTATTAACCTCAGCATAATAATAAATATGATTATCTAAAGTTTCAATGTTCATTTCTGGTTCTTGTTCAAAAAAGTTTGTTGGTCTAGACATTGCTGATTGATTTAATCTTCTTCTTTTGTTTCCAGTAATTCTGTAAGACATAATTAATGATTTGTTATTTATTTTTCAAAATCAATTTTATTAATTTAATTTATTGTAATATAATATTTTATTCTTTTTTCTCTGGAAATATAATTACATATTTCTCACCATTCAATTCAATTGATTCTCCGTTTCTTGCCATTTCTATATCTAAATTAATTCTTAATTCTTGATGTAATGGAATTGCGAAGAATGTAGCATTTGACTGATCAAAATATAAATTCATATTATCAAAATTTTCATTCGTTCCATTCTTATATAACCAACCTATATGTTGAGTTAAAGACCAATCTATTTTATTTTCATCTATTTCTTGAACCTCAAAGTTTTCTTCTACATTATTTAATTGTTCCATTTTTTTATTCTGTTGTAAATAAAATAATACACCACATCCAATCATTGATATTATTAAAATTATTAATATTAATATTCCGTTATCCATTGTATATATATATCTATATATAATGAATAATATTTAAATTAAATTAATTTTGTTTTTCTTCTTTTTATTCTTCTTGTAGTTTCTCATCAATTAACCAACAATTACTAATTTCTCCATCTTTTACATTATAATCAATATCTGTTCTCAATCCATTTAAGTTTAATTGATCTCTTATCATTTCTTTATTATCTTCATATTGTTCTTGCGTCCATTCTAACTCATTTTGTCTAATTTTTAAATATCTATATATTCTATTTAATTTTAATTGATTATTTAATTTTCTCCATTCTTTATTGAAAATTGTATCTTGTTTCTTTTTATATTGTTCATCAAAATCTTCTGGAACTGCTTTTGGTTTTTTAGCATTCCTCAATGATTTTAAACGCATACTATTCTTAAATTCAAACTGTTGCTTTTTTCTCAAGAACATTTTTAAATAACCATGATTATTTGTATCTTCAGTCTTTTTTTCTTCTTTAATTTTTAAATATTTTCTTTTCTTTTGCTGTTCTGCTTGATTTATCTGTTCTAAATATTTTAATGATTTATTTAAATCGTTCATTATTTAATATTAATATTAAATAAATTTTAAATTATTTTATTTTAATTTTATATAATAGAAAATAAGTCCATTATATAAGTTCGTTTTTAAAAAATTAAATATCACAACAAAAAAAGGATATTCAACTTAATTATTGTTTTGAACATTTTTTTAATCTATCACAAGTTCTACAAGATGATTTTTTACAGAAATTACATTTGTGCAAATCTTGAATGTCATATAAAGCAAACTTTATTCTTGTTGATACTACTTTCGCTTTTATTATTTCTTTGATTTTTTCTAAATTAATATACTTTTTATTACTAATCTTTCTTATTATTTTTATATATGTTTCAGCATATTTATCATTTTGTTCTGGTGTTGAATTAATAATTATTTCTTCTAATTCTTTAAATTGTTCTAATATTTGCTCATCTTTTACTATTTTCAATTCATTTAATGATACTAATAATAAATAGATTGATGTAAACTTTGATTTATCTTCTAAATATTCAACGAACTTTCCATAATCTTCTGCTGAATTAATCTTACTACTATCTACTTTTCCATTTAATAAACTCAATGATTCTTTTAATGTTTCTTGAAAGATTTCTTCAGTTTTTGGTGTATGTAATTTTTTAAAGAATTGAGCATATGTATCTATTAATATTGGCATTTTTAATGTATTTACTATTAATGCTTTGATTGTATATTCAATTAATATTTTTCTACTTTTTAATATTTCACTTACTTTTTGAAAAATACTTTCAATATTAGCAGGTGATAATTTATTTAATAATGAATTGATTTTTTTCTTTAATGTTGGAGCATCAAAATTATCCATATTTCTATTAAAGATTTTTAAATCTTTCTCATTCATTACTGATTTAATTTTTGTTGAGATGTTTAATGCTTTCATTACACTAAATGGTAATTCTCTATTAATTCTATGTCTAAATGAATTAATATAATCTACATCAAATGTTTTTACGGACATATTGTTATTTAAAACGACTAAGGTTGGTGTTGGTTTTGTTAAAGTTTGTTTAGCTAATAGCATAAAAGGGTGTATAATAAAGGTTTAGAAATTAGTTTTGATTATAACTTAAATATAAATCAATTTTAATATAAAATATGGATAAGGAAAAATTATAAATTGAATTAAAATTGAAAATATATTATATA
>PIVQ01001298.1 GCA_003354055.1 Desulfobacteraceae bacterium
TACCTGCTCAGCCTCTGGGGATTGCCGGACAACATTATTGAGGGGGTGACCTTTCATCATGCCCCGTCCGCATGTATTGCCGAGGGGTTTGATCTCTGCGGCGTTATCCATGTTGCAAATCTTATCGAACGCCATGAACGGGTTCAGCCGGGAGTTTGGGAAACCCTGATCGGCCTGGATACCAAATATATTGAAAAACAGGGCCTGACAGGGCGAATTCACCTGTGGCGGGATAACTTAAGGGTGTCATGAAACTTGCCTCCGTCATAGATACCTGCGCAGATCCTATCGTGGTTTATGACCTTGATGGCAGGGTGACCTATGTAAATCCGGCCTTTGAAAGTCTGTTTGGATGGCAGTCAGAGGAGCTTTTAGGAAATCGTATTGATTTTGTGCCTAAGGATCAGATTGAGGTGACCCGGGAAATCGTGGCCCGTGTAATGGCAGGAGAGACGGTCGTAGCATTTGAAACACGACGAATAACCTGCGAGGGAAAACCAGTTGATGTCAGGGTCACTGCGGCCCGGCTTATGGAAGATGACGGGGAGATCGAGGGGATGGTGGTGACCCTTCAGGATATTTCCGAACTGATTCGCTCGAGAAGGGCTGCCCTGTCTGCAGATCGTGCAAAAAGCCGTTTCCTGTCCAATATCAGCCATGAAATCCGGACCCCCATGAATCACGTCATGGGAATGATCGATCTTTTGAATCACTCCTCTTTGTCCGGAGACCAGCAGGAATACGTAAGCATCCTTCAGTCCAGCGCAGAACAGCTCATGGAGGTGGTTAACGACATATTGGATTTTTCCGGGATGGAATCCCGCAGCCCGGTGTGTCATTGGATTAATTTTGATCTAAGGGCCCTGGTTGATAAAATAGAACAGCTTATGGAACCGCGTGCCAGGCAGAAACGGATCGGGTTTTTCCTGAAGGTTCATCAATTGGTGCCGTCTCTGGTCTTGGGAGACCCGGGGTACCTGCGCCAGGTATTGACCCACCTGTGCTCAAATGCCGTCAAGTTTACGGACCAAGGTGAGGTCACGCTTTTAATTACCCTGGAAAAAGAAGACGGCAAACGGGCCTGGATTCGGTTTGAGATAAGTGATACCGGCGTTGGAATTCCAAAACAGGAAAAGGAAAAAATTTTTCAGTCCTTTACACAGATCGATGATTCCGCCACCAGAAAATACGGCGGAACCGGTTTGGGCCTTGCCATTGTGGCCCGTCTTCTGGAAGTCATGGGCAGCACCATCCGTGTGGAAAGTACCATAGGAGTGGGCAGTACCTTTGGCTTCACCCTGACGCTTGCCAAACAACAAGGTTGCGACGGTGTTTCCCCGATACAATCCGTTTCTCTTAAAGAAAAACGTATCCTTGTGGCAGACCCCCAT
>PIVQ01001299.1 GCA_003354055.1 Desulfobacteraceae bacterium
AGGAACCACCAAAACCAACAACCCCAAAAAAAAACCTCAAAAAAAAACTAACGGAAAGCGTCGCGCGAAAGTGGGGCTTAGAAAGTCCGAGGAAATGCTTGACCCGTGAGAGGGCAAAGTGGCTATCTTTGGCGTAGCGAAGCGGAGCCAAAGATAGCCACTTTGCCAGCACGTTGGCTCCGCAGAGCCAACGTGCTTGCGGGGTCGCAACCCCGCTCTTGCCCCGCAGGGCAAATGTGAGGGAGGCGGGTGCTTTGGGTATCCTTCTTTTTCTTTTTTAAAAAACAACAAAAAAGAAAAACAAGCATATCGCGAGGGCGCCCGCAGGCGCCAGAGCGTCAGCGTCGTCGTCGTCGTCATGGCGCCCGCAGGCGCCAATGCGTCGTCGTCGTCGTCGTCGTTTCTTTTTATCAAGCACTTTTCTTTTTTTTTAGAAAGGATAGAAAAAAGATTTTATGTTTTTGACTTTTTTTTTCTAAAGGCAAGGGATAAGTAAAGCTTCAAAAAGTGGTCTTTTTTTTCTTTAAAAAAGAAAAAAAGATGTGATAAAATGAACCAAAAACCAGGAAAAAACGAACATCGCTCTTTTCTTTTCTTTAAACTTCAGATTCGGTGTGGTTTAGTTTAACTTGTATTTTTAGATCTAAAAAAATTGTAGAACAATTTTTTTAAACTCAACCCTATACAAAACCGGACTATTTTACCGACCGAAGCTTATCAAAGCTTATACACAATCTATACAAAAACAGCCATATTTTAGTCGTAAAAAAAACCAAACCTATACATTGGGGCTAAAAAAGGTATGGTTAGCACGATTTTAAGCTCTTAAACGGGCTTAAAATCGGTCGTTTTTAAGCTCTAAACGGCTTTGTGCGGGATTTTCTACCCTTTAAACGTAGAAAGCCCGCAGAAATGAAAACCATTTTACCGAAGCTGGTAAAATGGTTGTTGAAAACAACTGCTAGACGATATTCCGTTTGCGAAAGCCCCCCAAAAACTCCGCAGAGTTTTTGGGGGGTTCAAAATTGGTCGGCGAAAATCCGAAAACGGGGCGGGGTGTTGAAAAGCTGATGTAAAAGTTGTGTAAAATTTTTTCCTTTAAAGGTTTCAAAATTTTTATGGGGGTCGTTTTTTTTAGGTGTTCGTCGGCTCCAGCCAAAAAAACCCTTATTGGGTTTTTATTGGCCGTCGCCTCCGCCCACACTAAAAAAAAGTCAACCCTCCCCCCACAAAAAATTTTGCCACCATTTAAAGCCAAAAAAGTTTTTCACAAACTTTCACACAACCTTTTCAACACCCCGCCCCGTTTTCGGATTTTCGCCGACCAATTTTGAACCCCCCAAAAACTCTGCGGAGTTTTTGGGGGGCTTTCGCAAACGGAATATCGTCT
>PIVQ01001300.1 GCA_003354055.1 Desulfobacteraceae bacterium
TAAAATGTCGTCTTTTGAATACTCAAGACCAGTTCCGTTGCAAGCTCCACATTTCCCAGAGCAATAACATCCAGAACCAGAGCAAGCAGTACATTCTTTTTCTTCCATTGCTTCTATGTTCATCTTTCATTCTCCTATTGCCTTAATAATATAAATTATTTCTTAACATCTACTTGATGATCCACTACAATTATTTGATGAAACAATACGGTCTCTATAAACAATAGTTTCAATTGTTTTATGTTCAGGTGTTATATCTATTATATTTTTATTGTTCCAATCTGAATAAAGGTTACCATCTTCTTTAAATACAAGCTCAAAAATAGAATCACTGATAGTCTCTGAAGGTTCTAACATAGAGCTTTTCCAAAAGACATCAACTCCCTTAATCATCTGCTTTGTAGTTCTACAGACAGGGCATGAGCCTTCCCATATGACTTTATATGATGAATATTCACTTTCCACAGGAGTAGGGGCAAGATTACCATTTTCTTTTCTAAATCTAACACCGAACAAGCCCATATTTCTTGACCATAAGATATAATCATTAATAAACTCTTTTGTAGTATCATCATTTATTACACAATTAACCGATATATCAATACCACGCTCTCCGTATTTGTCTACTATTTCTAATAATTCGGTATCGCTCATTGAGTAAGATCCACCAAATATGTAATTGTTTTCATTTTCATTAGATGAATGTCTACTAATATTTATATGGTCTACAGCCAAAGAAACTAAATCTATCTTATCTAGCAAACCAGTCCCATTAGTTGTTAACAATATATTGCTATATTTCTTTTTGTATGCAACAAGCAAAGATAATACAGTATCAATATATGGAGATAATAACGGCTCTCCACCTGTTAAGCTTATTTGATAAAACTGATCATCTAAATTATTTAATGTGTTTATTAAGTTGCTTACATATACGCCAAGATCAGCTTTCTTTGTGTTATTTTGTTCCTTATTAAAACAAAACGAGCAATCAGCATTACAGCCACCCGGAAGCACTATTGAAAAATTAGGGTCTTCATTAAATGTTTTCATTCTTTCATTCTCCTATTGCCTTAATAATATATGATTTATTTCTCTTGTTCATAGACGTATTTAAGTGCTGCTTCTTTGGCTTGGTCTATTGTATAATTCCCCACATTAAAATCCCATGCTTTTGCACGAGATAAATACCCATTACCATTTATTGAAATAGTCCTCCAATTAGATTCTATTCTGTTAAACTTGTATTCTCTATTAACACCCTCAATAGCTCTTTGGAGGAGGAGAGGGTAAACAATAAGACTATTCAGAATATAGTTCCATTCGTATGCACATTCTTCACCACAAATATCAGTATAGTTCTTCTTCTTAAAATCATCATATTTCTT
>PIVQ01000031.1 GCA_003354055.1 Desulfobacteraceae bacterium
AAATGTAAACATTTTTTTACAATTGATTACTATACTTTGACCTTGAGCTGGTATACATCTGGATTTACAAAATATTCAATGGTTTAAAGAATGGGCGGGATTCATTAAATGGGAGTGCTTTTTTTCCATACTTGAATTTCTCCCCCCTTGAAATTGAATATTTTGTATTTAGATTTGAGTATCTTTTAAATGATTTAAGGATCTTATAGTATGGAAGCCAAAGAACAAAAATCCATTTCAAGAATCATCCTGCGGCTTATCTGGCAGGGTATTCCCTTTGCCGTGGTAATGGTAATCATTGCCCTGGTCATTGTTCCCCTATTCGGCAAAATCTCGGCTCAGAAGGCTAATCTTGCAGAGCAGCAGGCCCTGCAGATCAAGGATGGCCGTGCCCTGACCAATGTGGTGACCATGGCGGTTCAGCCAGAACTTATCATGGAAAAAATCAGCCTTCCGGGTATGGCAAAGCCATGGATCGCCCTGAATGTTGTGGCAGAGGTCAAGGGTAAGATTGTGACCAAAGGGGTGGAAGAAGGGACCCGGGTCAAAAAAGGGGATGTTCTGGGTGTGATTGACAAGCGGGATTATAGGCTCACGTATGAGTCTGCAAGGGCTTCCTATGATACGGCAAAAACCACTGAAAAACGGTACAAGGCCCTGACCAAAAAACAGTTTGTGACCCAGTCCCAGCTGGATGATGCCATAGCACGGGTGAAAACCACCAGGGCTGCCGTGGATCTGGCCAAGCTGAATCTTGATCGCTGCACCATCCGCTCCCCCATGGAAGGGGTGGTGGACCGGGTGTTTATTGAATACGGCAACTTCCTGGATGCAGGAGATCCCGTGGTTTCCATTCTTGAAATGGACCGGCTCAAAATTGAGGTGGGGATTCCGGAATCGGATGTGGCGGCGGTTCGCAAACTGTCCAGCTTTGACATGAGCTTTGATGCTATTGGCGGCAAGTCCCTTACCGGGAAGTATCATTATTTATACAAGACCACGAATTCTATGGCCCGGCTCTATAACCTTGAAATCAGTCTGGATAATCCGGATTACCAAATTCTGCCGGATATGTTTGCAAGGGTCACCATTGTCAAGAACCTAGATCCCGAAGGTCTGGCTGTTCCCATTTACTCTCTGGTGACCAAGAATAAGGAAACCGGTATTTATATCGAGGACCAGGGGCGGGTGTCGTTTCGCCCCGTGACCACGGGGTTCCAGGACGGATGGAGAATTTTAGTTGCCGACGGTTTGAAACCAGGCGAAAATGTGGTGGTGGTGGGCCACAGCATCATTGATGACGGTGAAAAGGTCAATGTGACCCGGACGGTCCGGAATATGGAGGAATTGCTCTAATGATCGTTTCCGATGTTGCCATAAAAAACCGGGTCTCTGTACTGGTTCTGGTTTTCATCATCGTGGGCATAGGGCTTTATGCCTATAATGTTTTGCCCAGGGAAAGTGATCCGGACATTACCATTCCCTATGTATTTGTACGCACCGAATACCGGGGGGTGTCTGCCACGGATATTGAAACCTCCATCACCCTGAAGATTGAGAAGAAACTCAAGGGGCTGGACAAGGTAAAAAATATTTCTTCGGTCTCATCCCAGGGTCTGTCTCAGATCAATATTGAATTTCTGCCGGGCACGGACATTGACGAGGTCCTGACCAAGGTCAAGGACAAGGTGGATGAGGCAAAAAACGATCTGCCCACAGACCTGGAAAACGATCCTGCGGTATACGAGGTGAACATTTCGGAAATGCCCATTGTGGTCTATTCTCTGTCCGGTGACAGCGGTCCCAGGGTGCTCAAAAAAATCGCAGATGATTTAAAGGACGATATTGAGGCGGTACCGGGTGTGCTGGAGGCAGAAATCACCGGCGGCCAGGAACGGGAAATCCGGGTGGAGGTGGATACGGACAAACTGGCCTATTACCGGATTCCCATTACCTCTCTAAAAACAGCCGTTGTCACGGAAAACCAGAATACCTCGGGCGGGGCCATTACGCTTGGTGACGGCCGGTATCAACTTAAGATACCTGGGGAATTTGAAACCCCGGAAGAGATTCTTTCCCTGGTAGTGGCCACCCATGACGGCAACCCCATCTATCTTAAGGATGTTGCCACCGTAAAGGACGGCATGAAAGATGAGACCTCACGCTCCCGGCTCAACGGGGTGGATTCCATCAATATTTCCGTAAAAAAACGGGTGGGTGAAAACATCATCTTTATTACGGATAAAATTGATGAGGTAATTGAAGAGGCAAGCCAGACCTTTCCCAGAAACACAAGCATTACCAAACTGATGAACAAGTCCAACGAGATACGTTCCATGGTGGCGGACCTGGAAAATAATATCATCTCCGGGCTGATCCTGGTGGTAATTGTGTTGTTTGTGGCCCTTGGAATCCGAAACTCGTTTCTGGTAGGCCTGGCCATCCCCTTTTCCATGTTTCTTACCTTTATTGTGCTTTATGCTCTGGGCATTACCCTGAACATGGTGGTTCTCTTTTCCCTGACCCTGGCTCTGGGGATGCTGGTGGACAATGCCATTGTTATCATTGAAAATGTCTACCGCTATATGCAGCAGGGGGTTCCCCGGGTGGAAGCCGCCATGAAGGCCACCAGCGAAGTGGCCTGGCCGGTCATCGGATCCACTTTGACCACGCTTGCAGCTTTTGCACCCATGCTGGTATGGCCCGGAATCATGGGAGAGTTCATGAGTTTTCTGCCCCTGACTCTGATCGTGACCCTGGCCTCGTCCCTGTTTGTGGCCCTGGTCATCAACCCGGCCATGTGCGCCTTTTTCATGAAGGTGCCGGGACAGACGGCTATCCTGTCTGCCGAAGAGATTGAGGCTCAGGGGGAGCAACCCATTGAGATTAAAGGATTTGTTCTCAAATCCTATGAAATGCTCCTGACCCACTCCCTGAAACATAAGTTCACCGTGCTTATCGCAGCCACTGTCCTGATGGTCTTTTTATGGCAGGTCTGGATGCTGCGTATCGGTATTGAAAAACCGGTGGAATTCTTCCCGTCCATTGATCCTAAATCCGCCTATGTGAATATCGATATCCCCGAAGGGGCGGATCTGGATTATATCGACAGGACCGTAAAACAGATTGAGATGGCCATTTCCGGCAGTGACAGTACGGACTACCAGGAAGCCATTGCCAAGCAGGAGCATGAAATGGCCGACGGCTCGGTCTTCATGGCACCCTCCGACATCAACAACATCGAACATATGTATACCCGGGTGGTTCAAAATGCAGGGGCTTCGGTCTTTGATTCCAACCTGCCCAACCATATCGGTATTGAGTTCATTGATTTCGAAGACCGGACCAGCACCACAAAGGCGGACCTGGAAGAGATCCGACGGCGTGTGGCCCATATTCCGGGGGTCAAAATCACCGTGGATGAACTGAAAGAGGGCCCGCCGACAGGCCCGCCCGTCAACATTGAAATCTCTGGAGATAACTTCACCGTTCTGAACCGAATTTCGGAACAGATTAAAAAGGTTGTGGAAAGCGTTCCCCATGTCAAGGATGTAAGGGATGACTACCAGGGAAGCCTTCCCTCGGTCCAGGTAAAAATCGACCGCCAGAAAACAGCGCTGTTCGGTCTGACTACCTCGGCCATTGGTACGGCCCTGAAAATTGCTTACAACGGTCTGGATGTCTCCACCTATTACGAAGGGGATGAAGACTACGATATCACCGTTACCCTGGCGGAATCCGACCGAAAGGTGACGGACATTCTCCACAAGCTGATGATCCCCTCCCCCAACGGAGAGATCGTTCCTCTGACAACTCTTGCCACCATCCATTACAAGGGCACCATCGGCGACATCGTAAGGAAGAACCACGAACGGGTAGTTACAGTCCAGGCCAATGTGGATGAGACCAAGATCACAGGTACCGTGGCCAGAATGCAGATCATTGAACTGCTCAAGGATATGGAACTGCCCATGGGGTACAAGTACAAGTTCACAGGAGAAGACGAAGAACAACAGCAGGCCCAGGAATTTTTATCAAAGGCCTTTCTCGTGGCCCTTTTCCTGATCTTCCTGATCCTGGTGACCCTGTTCAACTCCGTGATCCAGCCGGGAATTATTCTGGTCTCGGTCTTCCTCTCCTTTGGCGGGGCCTTCTGGGGTCTTGCCGTGATAAACTCTCCCTTTGGGATCATCATGACCGGGGTGGGGATCATCTCCCTGGCAGGCGTCGTGGTGAACAATGCCATTGTACTCATCGATTATACCAATAAGCTCAAAGAATCAGGCAGGACGGTAAGGGATGCGGTTATTCTGGCAGGTGCCACACGGCTGCGGCCCGTGATGCTCACCGCAATCACCACCATACTGGGGCTGCTGCCCATGGTCACGGGGATCTCCTATGATTTCCATGTCATGGCAATGTCCTGGGCCTCTGAGTCCAGCCAGTGGTGGCGCTCCATGGCCATTGTGGTCATCTTCGGCCTCATGATTGCCACCATGCTAACGCTGGTTGTGGTACCGACCCTTTATGCCCTGATTGAGGATATAAAAAACGTATTCTCCAGAGGGTATGGCAGTACCCGGGCGTTTTTCATGGGAGAGCCGGGGGGAAATGAACCGGCGGACAAGCCCTTGGAAGTACCCCTGGGAACCCCTGAATCAGAACCGGCATCATAAACCGATCAGGGCTGACATGTCCTGATGCCATAAAAAACCGGTGAAAGGCAGGGTCAGGCCTTTCACCGGTTTCGTTCCAGGAGGGGATATCAGACCTGGAGGGCTTTGGGTTTACACAGGGCTTTTTCCTCTACGGCGGCTGAGCCGCATTTTTTACAATAGTAAGAGGGACTGACCTCTTTAGGGCGGCAGACCTCCTCGGCACTCATGCTCTGTTTGTTACAGTCTTCACAGACATAAAGGGAGGTGATTCCTGTAATATTTGCATTTTCTCCTGAATCACAGACCTTGCTTTTATCGGATGACACTTTCCCGCATCTTTGGCATTGATATTGACTCATGGCAACCTCTATATTGTTTATTTTACATTCAAAGATAAGTATTGCCTTACTTTTATTCCACACAAGAACAAAGTTGTGTCTCTTTTCCATATTGTCAAGGGGCGGATCCATTATCAGCAATTGTAAATTTGGGTATCTATTTGGAATAGCGAGAACAGCTGGAACAGTTAAGGTAGCGCGAAGCGCACCAAATATTTTTTGCCCGGCAAAACCTGCTTATAATCTGTAAACCGAAGGTTCTCCACCTACTGCTCTCGCTGATCGAGCAGTTCTCGCCGTTCTCGCTTTTTGGGCATCTCTAACCATATTTAAAAATCACTGACCCGTTAAAGGGAAAGAATCTCATTCATTGTCATTACCCGAACCTGAGTGCGCGGACACTCTTTGCTTACCAGGTCTGTGAAGGGCTTGATGTCAATCTCCTGGGAAACCGGGGGATAAAAATCATCCTGATGGTGGGGGATTACAAGTGCGGGTTTAAGGATACTGACATAGCGGAAGGCCAGATCGCAGATCCTTGAATGACCCTGGAGGGGCAGCATCAACACATCCACAGGATGCGTGGTCAGAGAATTAAGTTCCCGGTCAGTGGACCCGCCGGAGCCGAAGAAATGGATGGCCCGGCCCTCTGCTTCAAACCGCCAGCTTAAAACCTGTCCGCAGGGAAAGTTGAGAAAGAGGGGAAGAATCGCAGGGATTCTTCGGCCGGTCCTGGCCAGAGTCGTGATCAGGAGCCTTAAATCAAACCGGACATGGCGGCTGTAAAAGCCCCGGGCTTTGATTCCCTGAAACTCAATTTCAAATCCATCTTTCTCCACAGGAATAATCCTGTCCGAATCCATTCCCATATCAGTCAGGGTATGGGCGGCTGTGGGGCTGCAGACCACGCGGGCTCCTGTGCGACGGGCAATTGCAGGCACATCCATTAGATGATCAAAATGACCGTGGGAGATAAAGATGTGGGAGGCCGGGGCCAGATCTTTAGGTGTCAGGGGCTGAAGGGGTAAGGCCTCATGGTTCCGGCTTAAATAGGGATCAATGAGGAAAGATGCAAATCCGCTGGATTCGGTGGATCCGGTTTGAATTTTAAACCCTGCCGTGCCCAGCCATTGGATGTCCATGAGCTTCCTCCGGGTTTTTTAAAAATAAAGCACGCCGCCATAAGCATACCCGCCCTCGGATGGGGGAGGATGGACAGGCTTGCCGGGCTTATAGGAGTCTAAATCAAAAAAAATACTGCCAACCACAACACGAATTCTTATCCGGATCGGAATCTGTTTCTCATCATCCGAGAGCCAGACCCGGACCGTCGGGTCTTCACTCTTTTTAAACACCCCTGAAAAATGGGTGACATAGGGTTCCACCACAATAGTGTCATAGGTGCCTGATTTTAGGGTGATCTTTTCTTTTTTAAGAATGTCCCCTTTCTGAAGAAAAAACTTTTTCCCGTCTGTAATTGGAAAAGAAAGGCTCTGGCCCACAACAAGTTCCAGGGACCGTATCTTGAAATAGGAGGAAAACGGATCAAAGCAGCCGTCCGGAACTTCAAGCGGGCTACGAACTTCATCAAAATTGGAATAGATGACGGTGCTTGTGTCAGGAAAAAAATCCACACGTACCTCTTTTTTTTCCTTTCCCTCTCCCTTGTACTCATAGCCCACAGATCCTGAGAAATCATCGGGCACAAACCCTTGAGCCCGGTCCCTGACCTTGAACAGCTTATCAACAAAAGAGTTGGATTGGGCCTGGAATTGAAAATGATAGGACCGCCTGCCTTTTTTTTCGGTAAAAGGCAGGACTTTGATCACAGCCTCGCCCGCCTTGTACATCTGCCACCGGACATCGTATTTGATCTCTTCTCCGGGTAAAAAGGGCAGGTCCCGGGCATCAGAACCGCCCGGGCTGAAAAACAAACTGCCGGCAAAGACGGCTAAAACAGCCATCAAATGCCGGCAGAAGGTATTTTTATTCCATGGATTCAGCAATGGAAACCGTGCGGTCACCCATCATATTCACATAGGAGGCCATCTCATTGTCATACCATCCGTAGATAACGGACTGGGTGACCTGGATACTTCCCACATGGTCTTTGATGGTTTCAAGCACGTCTTTGTCAATGCCCCGGACATGCTCCAGGTTGATATTGATGGCACCGGTACGGGTATGGGTCTCGTGGCCTTCAATCACAGCAGCCGCCTTTGGGGTGCCGATGATATCAGAGGATACGTTCTGTTTGTTGGTGAACACCAGGTAGCCGTTGTCGTTTTTAGCAGCAGCATCCTGGTAAACCTGGTTGATCATCTCTCTGCGGATGGGCTTTTGATTCAGCTCTTCCTGGAAGTTCATCACCAGAATTATCAGGGAGCCGGTTGAGGTGGGAATCCGCACGGACTCGGCAATGAAGCCGATGGTTCCCATTTCGGGAATGACCAGCTGAAGAGCCTTGGCCGCCCCTGTGGTGGTCAGAATAATATTGTTCAGTATGGACCTGTTTTTTCTCAGGTCGGTGGCACCGGTTTTGGGCAGACGGTCCAGGACCTGCTGGGATCCTGTAGCGGCATGCACCGTTGCCATGGATGCGGACAATACCCGCTCTATCCCGAATGCATCCAGGAGGGGTTTGACCATGTGGGACAGACAGGTGGTGGTGCAGGAGGCATTGGAGATCAGGCTGTGCTCAACCGGATCGTAATCCTTGTCATTAACACCCATGACCGTGGTCACGGCATAGTCAGGCATGACAGCCCCTTGTTTGAGTTTAAAAGGCGCAGAGGCAATTACCTTCCTTGCACCTGCATCCAGATGACCGCAGATGGATCCCCTTGCATCATCTGCGGAAAGGTTGGGATCCAGGAACTGGCCGGTGGTATCCACAACGATATCCACGTTGTTTTCCGCCCATTCGATGTCTTTGGGATTCCGATGGTTTATAAGAATCTTTACCTTCAGGCCGTTTACATTCAGGGTGCCGGCTTCAGGATCCACATCCGTGATCACGGGTTTGCCCTGAAATCCGTGGAGGAAGGCTTCCAGACGGCCGTACGTGGAATCCCGTTCAATATAATGGACAATATCATCCATGGATCCGCCCACTTCGCGGCCCACATTAATGACAATCTCATCAAAGTATTTTCTGCCTGCATGGTGCCACAGGGATAGTTTTCCTATTCTTCCCAGTCCGTTAATGCCCAGGACCTTTGACGCATCTGTGTTCATTTTTTTTCCTTAACCGTAAACGCTTACATTAAATAATCTTCATCTGACCCTGGTAAACCGCGCCCTTGTAACCATTGATACTGATATAATCCCCGGTATTCATGGTCACCCCGCCCAGTTTA
The DNA here is from genome assembly GCA_003354055.1 of Desulfobacteraceae bacterium. Next base: position 8,356 of record PIVQ01000031.1, read on the forward strand.
CAGGTCTTATCCTTTTCGCTGCAGATCAGGCCTTCACACCCGACCACGCAGGTTTTACCCAAGTTATACGCCACCACGGCCGCATGGGAGGTCAGTCCGCCCCTGGCCGTTAAAATACCGTCTGCCGCATCAATCTCAAGAATATCATCCGGCACGGTATCGTTTCGGACCAGAATCAACCTTGCAGAAGGATCCTGGCGCCTGAATCCGTCGATCTCTTCCAGGGTAAAGACGATTCTGCCGCTCATGGCCCCCCCGGAAACCCCGATACCCTGACCCAGATAAGCTGTTTTCAGGGTCTCTCTGGCTGCATCAAACTTAACTATTTTTTTCCGATCCCGCAAGGAAAGATCCCTGGCCTGAAGAATAAATAAATCCTCGGATTCCGGCCCCTCAAAGGTAAATTCAATCTCCTGAGGCGTCCACCCGCCCTCGTAAATCAACAGCTGGACAATCTTCCGCAATTGCTCGAAAATCTTGGGAAACCGGGTTTCCATGCTGATCTTGGTATCCCGCTTTTCAATCTCCCTCTGGAGTTCCGAAATCGGCAATGTCTTAACCAGACCGGATACCACATCTTCACCCTGATTGCCAATGGTAAAATCACCCCAGAGCCGAATGGTGTCTCCCGGCAATTTCGGACTGTGGGTGAAAACCACACCGGATCCGGATTCCCGGGACCTGTTGCCGAACTTCATGGCCTGAACCGTAACCGCCGTTCCCCAGTCATCCGAAATCCCGATGATCGTTCGATAGTCTATGGCCCGTTTGGAGTTCCATGAGGCAAACACCTTTTTAATGGCCATAAAAAGCTGCTCAATGGGGGCGTCCACAAGGGTTATCCCGGCATCCAATACCAGCTTTTTATAGGCCATGGCAACGGCGTACATCTGATCCCCTGTAAAATACCGCTTAAAGGTGATACCGGCCTCTTCCTTAAACCCTTTAATCAGCTGATCAAACTCATCCCGCTCAATCCCGTAAACCATTCCGTAGGCCTGAAGAAAGCGTCTATAGGAATCCCAGGCAAACCAGGGGTTGCCGGATTTCTCCGCCAGACTTGAGGCAATTTCCTCATTGATGCCCACGTTTAGAAAGGAGTCCAGCATTCCGGGCTGGGAAATGGATGACCCGGACCTGACTGAGAGCAGCAGGGGATTTTCAGGATCCCCGAACTTAGCTCCTGCGGTCTCTTCAAGCCCATTCAGCATGGTGGTGACCAACTGCTTGAAATTTACCGAGGCGGGGATGTAGGTATCGATCAGATCCAGGCACTTAAAGACCTCTGTGGTGATGATAAATCCTGCAGGAATCTCTATGCCCAAATCCTGAAGCTTGATGAGGTTCAGCCCCTTGTTGCCCAGATAGATAATATTATGGCTGAACAGCTTCTTGGCATCAATGGGGGTCACGGCTGCCTTGGGATCATAGTTGAGCAGGGCGGACAGTTCATCTTGAGAAAGCTTTTCGGACTGACGGAACAGGGTGCTAAGAATCCGGTTCAAAAACACATCCAGCTGCTGAAGGCCCAACGACGTGGCGATCCTGTCCTGAAAGAAGATATCCGCCACCCGCTGGTCCAGCTTCTTGGCCATTTTGGCAGCCATGTCTGTACTGGGTTCCATTCCCTCCCCATAGCCTTTGGGCAGATATTTTTCTAAGATTTTGTCCCGGCCCATACGGGTTTCAATATGGGTCAGGTTTCCCGAGTGAAGGTTGTTAAAATGATCGTTCACCCCGTCTGCCACCGCCCGGGTAAACCCTTTAAAAATATCCAGGTACTGGGTAAAAGAACAGGTGGTGATATTGATAGAATATTTAAGGAACTCCATCTGGGTATCCAGTTTTTTTGACACCAACCCGTCCAGAACCAGGGCCTGGCGGAACAATTTTAAAATCCCGAAAATCCTGACAAAGGTGGGTTTGGTGATCAGGCGCAGGTCAATGCCGGTGATCAAATCCTCAAACAAAACATTGACAACGCTTTCAATTCTCAGGGTCAGCCCCAGGGCGTCAAATTTGGCCTCATTGTACGACCCGTACATGGAGGGAATATCCACGGCAAAGTGTCGTTTATGGTAAATGACCTCGTTCACGGGAAATTGCCTGTCCGACAGGATGATCTCCTTGAGTTCCACCATATAGGACAGCAGGCTTTCAATCCGGGTTTCCAGATGAGGCTCATCCAGGGCAGAGATCACATCTGTGGGGTCCGGCAGGCCTTCGGCCCTGTGGGCGGCCAGGTAATCCTTAAGTTCCAGGTGTTCGGTTCCGTATTTTGCATTAAGCAGCCTGTAAAACCTCAGTATGAGTTTGGCCCGTTTCCGGTCCAGATCTTCAACCCCGTCAACCTTATCCACCATGGTGTCCAGATCTTCCGGGTTTGCCAGAAGGTAATCGGTAGGATTAGGCAGATTGTTGTATTCCAGGGCCTGGAATATGGCGCTTGGACCGTCGATAAACCGGCCGGAAGATTCTATCTCCGCATAAATTGACGGGGGCACATAGGGTGCAAGCGGGGTTTTATCCCTTGTCTTCCAGAAGATCATCACCTCCTGGATAAACTCCACAATCCGGCTGGAGCTTTCCACATGGCACTGCTTTCTTAAAAAATGGACAAGGCGGTCCCGGCGGAAGCAGGCCTCGTCCAGCTGGGTGGAAATATCCCGCAGTTCCCCCTCTGCGCCGATCTCGTTGAAAAAGGCCGGCAGCAGCCTTGCCAACTGCTTGACCAGGTTATACACGGGTGTGATATCGGTATTTAAAAATTTGGTGATATCCCTGGGAAAAAGATCGGTATCCCGGATAAAGACCCCGCCAACCGCAAGGGAGGTGATCAGGGCGGAAAGCAGACGTTTGGACTTTTTCGGATGTTTACCCACCAGGTTTAAAAAGACCCGGATATTTTTCACATGGGCCATATTGCCCTTGATCTGCCAGTCATCTCCGGTGCCCCGGATCATGGGAAACTGAAACCCGTGGTCAACGCACCTGTCGATAAAATGGTTGATCAGCTCGATTTCATCGGTTTTGTAAACCGCATCACCTATCTTGTGAATGCACTCCAGAACAGTGCCCGGATAACGACCCTTATGTTCCTTGAGCAGGGCAAAGGTCTGATCCACAATAGGAATGTCTTTTTTATAATCCCGCTCACCGATAAGGCGGATCAGGGTCCTGTGGATATCCCCTAAGGCTTCCCTGTGAATCATGGACAATCCCGGGGCATGGATAATATAAAAAAGAAAGGTCAGCTTGAAGTATTTTCCAAAGGTTCTCCCCTCGGACAGGGCCAGAATTTTCCGGGGCAGGTCCCGGAACCGTTTTACAAAATCCCTGTGCCCTGTGAGTTCAATCAATTTAGCCGTAGTATCAATCGCATTCAGATCACTTGATTTAATCTCCTTAAGACGTTCCTGCCACTCAATCAACCGGCCATGGGAGACCCGGTCCAGAAGATCAACCATATCCTCTCCCAGGCGCCACTCGTCAATATTGTCCCGCATCCAGGTCAGAGGGTCATCCTGGGTCAGCCAGTATGCAAAAGAGGCATCAAAAAACCGAATCAGCATCTGGTTCAAAGAGTGTACAAGTTCCGGATCAAGATCAGGTACCTCTTGGGCCATCAGCATCCTCGCCATTCTGTCCGGCTGGTAGTACGAAGATACAAAGTGAAAGAAAGGGGCGTCTTCATAGGCCTGGATCCTGTCAAGTTCCCTGGCCATGAGCGGCAGAAAAAGCGGGGTCTCGTCTCCGCCTTCCTTGGCAATATGGTGCATGACCAGCAGAAGATTATCAGCGGCACTGGCCTTGATGTCCGGCTCCGCCACAGACTCAAATGCCGTGATAAAAATATCGCAGAACAATTCCAGGGCATCACGGCCCTGGTCATGGGTCTTGTAAAGATGAAAGTAGTGAAGGGCAAAATGCCGGGATTCGCTGACGATAAACCCCCAGTTCCGGTAGGGATGGGACAGCTCTTTGAGAAAGGTTTCCAGGCGGTTTAAAATTCCCACATAACCTTGAAAAAAATCCAGAAGCAGTTCATATTGTTTGTCAATGGTCACCTCTGCCCGGGTGTCGGACAGGTTGACCTCAAGGGCTTTAGACTTCACTATATCCTCTCTTAGGCTTTTGACTCAGCAGGGTTTTAGTTACCCGGCCAGTTTACCATGCCGGACCTGATTTGTAACGGTGTTTGTGGAAAATTTGACATACAATTACCAAGCATTTACAGCGGGTTTTCCATGTATTTCACGTTATTTTTATGCTATGGTTCGTCTTTAAGTTTATACAATGATACGCGTGTTCGATCGCCCTGACTATTAACCAGTGAAGGATACTCACATGCCGTCCATGCTGAACAACCTGGCCATACGGCCCAAGCTGATCATCGCCTTTATTCTGACCGGCATCCTGCCCCTGCTCATCACCGGATATTACGGCTCCATTTTAGCCACCAATGCCCTGATGGAAAAATCCTTTAACCAGCTTGAATCCATCCAGACCATCCGGATAGAACAGCTTGAGGGGGTTTTCCAGCAGCGTTCAAGGGACTTAAAAAGGCTTGCAGGCAGCAATAACCTGCTTGAATTCACCAGAGAGATATCCGCCTATTATGAAGAACGAATCCAGTCGCGGATTTATGAAACCCTGAATTTCAAAGCCCTTGAAAATAACTATGCAGGCCCCTTAAAACACTTTTCCGCCTCCTATGGCTGTGAAGATCTTAAGATCATTGATGCGGAACAGGGCAATATCCTCTTTTCCATCCAGGACAGCCGGTTTATCGGCGACAACATACTCAGAGCGGATTATGCAGACTCCGGACTGACCCGTGCATGGAAAAAAATAAAAAAGACCCGTGAAGGCATAATTGTGGATTTCTCACCCTATGCCCGGTCCGGCGGGGTGGAAACCGCCTTTTTCGGTGAGCCCGTAATGAATGAAAAGGGCATACTGGTGGCCATGGTCATTGTCCAGATTTCTCCTAAATTTATCGAAACAATCATGAGTTCCACAAAGGGGATGGGAGATACAGGGGAGTCTTATCTTCTGAACTGGGATCCTGAAACGTCGGAATATGAACTCAGAAGCGCCCTTAAAACAATGGGTGCGGGCAAATACGTCATCGGATTTCAATTGGACCGGACCCTGTCCTATTGGGAAGATGCGGTTGAAAAGAAGGCCGGTGCAGGCCTTTATACGGATAGTGCAGGCAAGCAGGTTCTGGTGGCATACAACAGGCTTTCCATTGCAGGATTTGAGTGGTACCTGATTTCCAAAATCGACAAATTCGAAGTTGAGCAAACCGTTCGAAAGATCCTGAGCAAAACCCTTGGCCTGTCCGCCATTCTCATTGCCGTCATCGCCCTGGGTGCATATATCATCTCCAGGAATATATCCAAGCCCATTATCAAAGGGGTGGAATTCGCCCAGGCCATTGCCAAGGGTAATTTTTCCACCTTAATTCAACTCAAACAGAGGGATGAACTGGGCAAACTGGCCGGCGCCCTGAACCATATGGCCAGAACCCTAAGGGATGCGGACTGGCTCAAGCAGGGCAAGGAGGGCCTGGACGACGCCCTGCGAGGAGAACTGAACGAAAAAGATCTGGCCAGGCGGTTTATCTCCTTTGTCAGCCAGCATATCGGCGCAGATATGGGCGCCCTGTATATTCACCGTGACGGTGTCCTGAACCTATTTGCCAGCTACGCCTTTTTCGACCGCCAGGGCAACTTCAACTCCCTGAAGCTGGGGGAAGGCATGGTGGGCCAGGCAGCCGTTGAACAGGAAACCATTATTTTCACGGATATAACAGAGGATGCCCCTCCCATCAATTACGGGGTGGATCAAAAGCTTGCCAAATCCTATATGATCGTTCCCCTGGTGTTTGAAGAGGCCGTACTCGGGGTTTTTGTCCTGGGATCCCAGAGACGGTTCACCGATCTTGAAAAAAAATATATTGACCAGATAGTTAAAAATACAGCGATCCTGATGAACACGGCCAAATCCCGCCAGACCATCAAACTGCTCCTGGAAGAGACACAGAACAGTCAAAAGGAATTAGCAGACAAAAACGACACCCTGGAAGAACAGACCCGGGCCCTGCGGGAGTCTGAAGGCGCGCTCCAGGCCCAGCAGGAAGAACTGCGAGTGGTCAATGAAGAGCTGGAAGAACAGGCCCAGGCGTTAAGGGAATCCGAGGGAGAACTCCAGGCCCAGCAGGAAGAGCTCCAGGTCACCAATGAAGAGCTGGAAGAACAGGCCCAGGCGCTGGAAGAGCAAAAAGAGAGTATCCAGACCAAGAATATCGAGCTTCTGGAAGCCCAGGAATCCATTCAGGCCAAGGCAGAGGAACTTGAAATCGCCAGTAAGTATAAATCGGAATTCCTGGCCAATATGTCCCATGAACTTAGGACGCCTTTAAACAGTATTCTAATTTTGTCCCAGCTTCTGGGAGGAAACAAAGACGCCACCCTGACTGACAAACAGATTGAATCCGCCAATGCCATTCACTCCTCCGGAGAAGACCTGCTCACCCTGATCAACGAGATCCTTGACCTGTCCAAGGTGGAGGCCGGAAAAGTTGAGCTGGTGCTGGAAGAGGTGGAGATAACAACCCTGATCGCCGACCTTAAACGAATATTTAAAGACCTGGCGGAAAACAAGGGAACGAGTTTTGATATTGTGGTGGCCCCGGAGGTTTCAGACAGCCTTTTCACCGATCCCCTCCGGCTCCAGCAGATATTGAGGAACCTTTTAACCAATGCCTTTAAATTCACGGAAAAAGGCCGGGTCTGGCTAGAGATTGCAAGACCGTCCGAGGCCCAATGCAAAGGGCATGACCTGACGCCTTCGACATCCCTTGCCCTGGCGGTAAAAGATTCGGGCATCGGCATCCCCAGGGAACAGCAGGCAGTGATTTTCGAAGCATTCCAGCAGGCAGACGGCAGCACCAGCCGGAAGTACGGCGGCACAGGACTGGGGCTATCCATCTCCAGGGAGTTGAGCAAACTTCTGGGCGGGTATATCATGCTTGAGAGCGAGGAGGGAAAGGGTGCCGTATTCACCGTTATTATTCCCGAACGGCTGCCGGAACAGATTCAGGCGGCGCAGGCTTCCGTTCATGCGACAGAACCGACTTCTGCCGGCGACGCCCAGCCCCCCCGGCAGACATCGGGCATCCTCCTGGCACCTGAACCCGACGCCGCAGGCCTTCCGGTCGCGCACCCGCCAGGGGCTCACCCGCCGGCGGTTCATGATTTTGTTCAGGATGACAGAAAAGATCTGGCCGCGGGTGGTAAAAGCCTTCTTATCATTGAGGATGATCCCAATTCGGCAAAAATTATGCGTGATTTTGCCCGGGAACGGGGATTTAAAACGATACTTGCCGATGATGGGGAAACAGGGCTTCACTTTGCCGACTATTACAAACCCTCTGCCATCATTCTGGATATCGGCCTGCCGGGCATTGACGGCTGGACTGTGCTGGACCGCCTGAAAAACAATCCGGATCTAAGACATATTCCGGTTCATTTCATGTCGGCCGCTGACAGTTCCCTGGATGCCATGCGTAAAGGTGCCTTAGGGTTTCTGACCAAACCTGTCACCCTGGAAAAGGTGGAGGAGACCTTTGGAAAAATTGAAAATATCATCACCCGTCCGGTGAGAAAGCTGCTGGTGGTCGAGGATGATAAGATCCAGTCCCAGAGTATCCGTGAGCTTATCGGTAACGGAGATGTTGAAACCGTTATGGTCGCAAGCGGCAGCCAGGCCTATGAAGAGCTGAACCGCCAGTATTTTGACTGTATGATTCTGGATCTTGGCCTTGAGGATATGTCCGGATTTGATTTGCTGGATAGAATCCGCCACAATCCCGCCTGTTCGGAAATTCCCGTGATCGTCTATACCGGCAGAGACCTGACCCAGGAGGAGGACCGGCAACTTCGCCAATATACGGAAAGCATCATCATTAAAGGGGTAAAATCTCCTGAACGCCTTCTGGAGGAATCCGCACTTTTCCTCCACAGGGTTGAGGCAGACCTGCCCAGAGAAAAGCAGGATATGCTTAAACTGGTCCATGACAAAGAAAGGGTACTCAAGGAAAAAACCGTTCTTCTGGTGGATGATGATATGCGGAACGTGTTTGCCTTAACCTCGGTACTGGAAGAGAAAAACATGAATATCCTCATTGCCAGGGACGGGATCGAAGGGGTGGAAAAGACAAAGGGCAATCCTGAAATCGATATCATTCTCATGGATATCATGATGCCCAGGATGGACGGCTACGAAGCCATGGAAGAAATCCGGAAAACCAAAAAAGACCTGCCCATTATCGCCCTGACTGCCAAGGCCATGAAAGGGGACAGGAAAAAATGTATTGATGCCGGTGCCAATGACTACCTGGCCAAACCCGTGGATATGGATAAACTGATATCAATGCTAAGGGTGTGGTTGTATGCATGACAACAGAAAATGAAAACATAGAAATCCAGCTGCTTCTTGAGGCCATCCACCTCAAGTACGGGTATAATTTCAAGGACTATGCCAATGCCCATACCAAACGGCGGTTGAAAAACCGACTGGTCAGAAGCAAAATGGAGACATACACGGACATGATGCGCCGGGTGATTTACGATGAGCCTTTTTTCAACAGATTGCTCATGGACCTGTCTATCAACGTCACCGAGATGTTCAGGGACCCCTGGTTTTACAAGAGGGTCAGGGCAGAGCTGATCCCGAGGCTTAAGACCTATTCCTTTATAAAGGTCTGGCATGCCGGATGTTCTGCCGGCCAGGAGGTCTACTCCATGTCCATTCTCCTGGAAGAGGAGGGCATGAAAAAGCGGTCCCAGATCTATGCCACGGATTTTAACGAGCTGGTTCTTGAAAAGGCCAAGGCCGGTATCTATCCCTTGGATGTAATGAGAAATTATACATCCAACTACCAGAAATCCGGCGGAGAAATGGCATTTTCAGATTATTATACGGCAGATGATGAAAATGTGATCCTCAAACGCAGCTTGCGGGAAAAAGTATTGTTCTCTTCCCACAACCTTGTCACGGACGGGGTATTCGGGGAGATGAATCTAATTTTCTGCAGAAATGTTCTGATCTATTTTAACCGGAAACTGCAGAATCAGGTGCTGCAACTTTTTTATGACAGCCTCTGTCCGGGCGGTTATCTCTGCCTGGGATCCAAGGAGAGCCTGAAGTTTACGGATGTGGATGATCAGTTTGAGACCATTTGCGACAAAGAAAAAATTTACAGGAAGAAACGCTGATGGATAGAGGATCATACCAGGCCATTGTCATGGGCGTGTCCGCAGGCGGACTTACCGCACTGAAAGCCATTTTACCCCGGCTGTCGGATAAAATGACCCAGCCTGTGATCATTGTCCAGCATATGAGTCCGGATTCTGATGATTTTTTGGTTCAATACTTTGACAAACAATGCAACTTGAGGGTAAAAGAAGCTGAAGATAAAATGCCGATCGAATGCGGAACCATTTATTTTGCACCGGCCAATTATCATTTGCTGGTGGAAGAGGACAAAAGCTTTGCACTGTCCACAGCCGAACGGATTCAGTATTCACGACCGGCCATTGATGTACTGTTTGAAACTGCAGCAGAGGTATATCAGGACCACCTCATAGGGGTTATCCTAACCGGAGCTAACTCTGACGGCACCGAGGGCGTGCGAACCATCAGAAAATACGGCGGTTATGCCCTGGCCCAGTCCCCGGAAACCTGCGAAGCTGCGACCATGCCCAGATCTGCCATTGCTGCAGGTGTGGACATCGTATTGGATTTGGAAAAAATTGCGCCTTTTATTAACCGGATGATATCCAAAGGATTAAACCAGGCCAAATGAAAAAACCTTCTGTCCTTATTGTCGACGACCGGCCCGAGAATCTTCTGACCCTTGAACAGGTTCTTGAATCTCCGGAACTGGATGTGATCCGTGCCGAATCCGGACACCAGGCCCTGGAAAAAACCCTTGACTATGACTTTGCCCTGATCCTTCTGGACGTTCAGATGCCAGTGATGGACGGATATGAAACCGCCACCCTTCTGAGGGGAAACAAACGCACCAAAAACATCCCCATTATTTTCGTCACCGCAGCCAATAAGGAAGAGGCCCATGTGTTCCGCGGATATGGTTCGGGCGCTGTTGATTACCTGTTCAAGCCCCTGGCGGCAGATGTATTAAAATCAAAGGTAAAAATCTTTCTTGAGCTTGACAAACAACGCCAGCAACTGGAAGAAAAGACCCGCGAGCTGGATGCCAAGGTAGTGGAATTGGAGACCCTCAAGCACGAGCTGGAGGATTCAAATGAAAGATTGCGTCAGCTCTCCTCCCGGGACGGCCTCACCGACCTGCCCAACCGCCGCTTCTTTGATGAAACCCTGGTCCGGGAATGGCAGCGGGGACGGCGGCGGCAAAAACCCCTTACCCTCATCATCGCAGATATCGACCATTTCAAGGCCTACAACGATGCCTACGGCCATGTCATCGGGGATGACTGCCTAAAAAAAGTGGCCAAAGGCCTGGAAAAAAGCATCTTAAGGGATGTAGACACCATTGCCCGCTACGGAGGAGAAGAGTTTTCCGCCATCCTGCCGGAAACCAATGAGGAGGGTGGGCTCATCATTGCCAAACGCATGCTCAAAACCATAGATGAGATGAATATCACCCACGAACACGCAGCCACAGCCGATCATGTCACCATCAGTCTCGGGTTAGCCACCACCATCCCCTCGGATGAGGCCAACGCCACACAGTTGATTCAGAGTGCTGACCGGGCACTTTATTTGGCTAAGGCCTCGGGGAGAAATACTTTTAAGGTGGATTGAGGGGCAGCGAGAGAAGTCAAAAGCGAGAAGAGCGAGAGAAGCTGAAGGTAAACCTCCGGTTTACCAATTATATAGTCAACGATGATGAGTAAACTGCCTCCATCCATTGTGATCAATTGGAAAAGTAAAAATCTCTAAAAACAGCATTTGTTACCGTATGATTTTGTTTATATATACGTAAGCAATTTGGGATTATGAGAAGCGGTCTGCTATTCAAAAACCGAAAATTTAACTTAGAATATTAATATCATCCTCAAGAACGCCTGCTTTTCCCGCTTTTAACTTCTCTCCATCATACCCTTGTGCTCAATTCAGACGGTCTATCCTCCGCGTAATACCCGATTCAAGCCGCAAAATATCCTCTTGCGGTGTGCCGTATTTCCTCAACACATCCCGCCAGTCAGCCATGGACTGTACTACCTCATCAATAACCTGATCCGGATGCGGTACTTTAAAATTTTTTCCTATGCTTTCCAAGACTTTTCTGCCGGGCGGTAATGTACCGGCCCCCCGGGGGAAGGATAACCTGTGCTCTCTGTTTTCATGGGTGTCCGGCAGCAGGTCATATGCCGGAGACAGGGAAAATCCGTCCTCATTGTGCAGCATACAAAAATTTTTAAGGTGGTCATCTGTGTTGCCTATGGCGGAATTAAAAACCATTTGGCGATAAAGGTGCTCTGTATCTTTTTCCGGCCGGGCACTGTGTTTTCTTAAGACCGAAAACATGTCTGAATATGACAGGTGGTAATACCCGTCAGCCCCGAGCAGGGTTTGCATGCTGATCATATGATTTCGCCCGCCACGGGGTAAGACATCAAAGCGCTGAATCAGAAGGACTTTTCTATTTCCGGCATTTTGAAGGATTACTTCCGGTATCCGTAAACCGGCGTCCCGGGCAAGGTGAAGTGTGGCAGCTTCAATGGGCTCAACATGGTATTTGTCATTGAGTCTGGGGAATTTTGCAATCCACTGGATTCCGGCTTTGTCTTTTACCAGGGCCTTAGGTCTTGCCCCCCCGGGAGAACTGCCGCAGGAAAACAACAGGCCCAGGTGATCATCATCCACCGGCAGGCCCGCATCATATTTCATGGCGGCGTCCGTGATGGCTTCCAGATCCTGAAGGCCGGCAGAGGTGTCTTTTAACGATAACTCTTTACCTGAACTGAATGACAATGCCCCAAGCCCGTTTGCACCTATGGCTTCAAGCAGTTTGGGTATGGTCTGCTCCGACCTGTGCAATTTGGCTTTCCTGGCCAGAAGCGCCCTGCCCCAGTCGTCGGGCAGGGCATCCTCGAAAACACCATGGACGCCTTCAGGGCGTTCTGAGAAATATTCTTGAGGGCCGAGCGGGAGATGTTCCGGATCCAGGGCAAATGCCTTGGGATGCTCAAGATAATCATTCGTATACCGAAATGCCCCTTCAATCTTTCCTCTTGCGTCCGGCTCTGTTGTAAATATCTCCCCGCAGACGATTGTCCGTCCGTCAGGAAATGTGAGACTGACATTAAGCTTGAGCATTTATGATTTCCTTTTACTGGCCCGCTGCCGGGTGCCGGTCTTTTGATATGAGGCGTACCGGTCTGCCAAAGATTTTCTGGGTGCTAAAAGTGCTTCAAAGTCACTGAGTTTACCCAAGAGGCCCATGGCTCTGACCCAGGTGCCCATGGCCACCTGAGGGCTGCCTTTTTCCATTTTCTGTAGGGTGGGTACGGAGATCCCGATCCTGAATGCAAAGTTCTTTTGGGAATCATCCCTTTCCAGCCGGGCTTGTTTCAGCCGTTGGCCCAGCTGGGTTAAAACTTTTTCTTCTTCTTTTTCAGGCATGGCATGCTCACAGTATAATATCAATAATTATTTGTTTTATACCATTGATTTGGGTTTAATGTAAATAATTTTTGTATTTATGGAAGAGCGAGAGAAGCTGAAGGTTCTCCATCCATTGTTCCTGCTTTTCTCGCTTTTGACTCTTCTCGCTAAAATTCTTGCTCTCCATTAAGACCGAACAAAAGCCATTAAAAGAGAATAGTCATGACCATCAGCTGCTTTTAAAGCTTGGATATAGGCTTGCCTGATGTCATCGGCCCTGACGAGATTTTTACCTCCCCAGGTAAAAGGTTTTGCATTCAAGAGTTTTTCAAGGATTAAATCTGCCATGAATCTCGCGTGCCGGCCGTTACCATTTGAAAAAGGATGGATGGCGACAAGGCGGTGATGAAATCTTGCCGCAAATTCATCAGAAGGATAGATTTCAAATTCAACCCATGCCTTTGCATCTTCGCACAGCGTATGGACCTCCGTTTCAATTCGGCGGGCAGGAATACCGATATTTTTTTCAGTTTTCCTGTATTTGCCTGCCCACTCCCATACCGTACCGAACATTTTTTTGTGGGCCTGGCAAATGAATTTGGGACTCAATAGATTCTTTTTCTTCAGGCCCTGGCTCCAAATCTGGGCCTCTGCGATATTTTGCGCCTCCCAAAAGTCAAGGTCAGCCCTGGTGGTTATATGGTCCAACAATAAGCCCTGTAGTTCCTCGTACTCAAGCGGGGTTGCATCTTCATGGTATTCAATCAAGATTTTTGCTCTTTCCATAAATTGGGGGAGTTCAAATGTTCATTGAGCATTTGATCGAGTAGCTTTTGCCTTTGGCTGTCAGATATACTCTGGGCTTCGAGATCCATGGTGTGCATGAGCTTGTTGAGGTCTTTTGTTGCTTTTAGGTACGCCTGTTGGTGAACTGTATCCTCTAGGCTTTCTCTGGGCACAAATCCGTATACAAATACGCAATCAAGGCCTTCGGCTGCTTTCTGTAACGTCTTAATTGTCAAGCTACCGACGACTTCATCTTGTTCAATCCGCGGAATCCTGGATTTGTGAACACCAATCCGATCTGCCAATTGCTGCATATTCATGCCAAGTGCAGTTCGGATCGCCCGGATCCAGCCTTTCATCGGTCGATTCGCAGTGACCAGAGGAGCAAATAGTTTTAATGCCCTATCCAGTTGTTCACGGATGATTCTATTTTTTTGATTTCGGTTCATTTGTCTATATTTATATAGTTTTAGTTTTTACTTTTGTTTATATATACGTAAACATCAATGTATTGTCAATCTATATATATGTAGACAATTAAGATTAGAGGAGTTGTATTGTGATTGAGCGAGAAGAGTCATAAGCAAGAAAAGCGAGAGCAGTATTTTATGAATCACCTCGCCAAATAATTATTAGCCGAAGGTTCTCCACCCATTGTTCCTGCTTTTCCAACTTTTCTCGCTTACTTAAGAATATCACCCACGAACACACAGCCACAGCCGATCATGTCACCATCAGCCTGGGCCGTACCACCAGTATCCCCTCGGATAAGGCCAACGCCGCACAACTGATCCAAAGCGCCGACCGCGCCCTCTACCTGGCCAAAGCCTCGGGCAGAAATACCTTTAAGGTGGAATGATTCAACAATTTTTTATGCCATCCTGCCTTGACAGGGATTCGGTCTTGCTTATCTTATTCGTCTTTTATATGATAAGTGTCAAATCTATTGGTATTACATCCAGTTAAGCGCAGAACACGAATAGCTCAAACGAACGAATATAAATATCTTAAGGAGCAGACTTATGAACAACGAACCTTCTCAATTCACCCTGTACAGCGGCGGCCACAGAGGCGCGGAAGCGGAATTCGGCAAACTGGCGGAAAAATACGGCATTAAAGAGGTTAATTTCTCCTTTGAAGGCCATAAACTGGAACGGGAAACAGGTGTTAAGATCCTGAGCCAGGATGAGCTGGAAAAGGGTAATATCTCCATGGATATCGTTTCCACCCGGCTGAGCCGATCCTTTTCCAAAGGCAATAAGATCCGGAAGGTCATTCAGTCCATTTTCCACATGATCAACAACGGCTACCAGATTTTTGTTGTGGGATGGATTCTCCCGGATAAAACTGTTAAAGGCGGTACCGGCTGGGGCGTAGAGCTTGGCAAATTGTTCAACCGGCCCATTTTTGTCTATGAGCAGGACCGCAAAGCATGGTTCTCCTGGATCGACAACGAATGGCAGATGGTGACTCCGGTAATTCATCATAAAACCTTTGCCGGCACCGGCACCCGGAATCTGACCGAAGATGCCGTTAAAGCCATGGAAGAGCTTTTTGAACGGACTTTCAGCCAAACCGCCGAGTAAATCAGTTTACCCGTAGAACTAAATAATTGAGACCCCGGCCGCTGCCATTTCTTCAATGGCGGCCCGGGTGGTCTCTTCTGCAACACCTCTACACAACTTCCGTATCAGAACCACGTCAAATCCCAAAGACCTTGCATCAAGAGCAGTGGCCCTGGCGCAATAATCCGTGGTCAGACCGTAAATAATCAGTTTTTTGACTCCCTGATCCCTGAGCAAATCTTCCAGCCCGGTGCTTTGCCCGCCGTCATCAAAAAAACCGGAGTAGGAATCGTATTCAGGATCCATCCCCTTTTGAACTATGGATTCAAATAAGGTATTATCCACCAGCACCCGGGCATTTTCCGTATCCTGGATACAATGAGGGGGCCAGAGCACCTGGACCGTGTCATTGATGGTAAGGGTGTCAAAGGCGGATCTGCCCTCATGGTTGGAAAAAAAAGACATATGATCTACAGGGTGCCAGTCCTGGGTGGCAAAAACCGGATATCCTAAAATTTTTAAACGGCGGGTTTCAGCTTCCACATTATCCACATAGACCTGGTCCGTCCCCTCTACCGCAAGGCGTCCCTGGTTGCAAAGAGTAAAATCACCCTGAACATCCACCACAATAACAGCGGTGTTGTCTTCTATTTTGTCAATCATTCCGGTCCTCTGCTTGTTTGTTACAGGTATGTGTAAGACAAGGTAAGCGCCTTCCCGGGGGTTTCAACCCCAAAAATTTGTCCCGTTGTTTTATAGTCTATACAAAATCAAAACCAGAGGATATTATCTCAGGTATCTGGCTTAACATTGATGAAAGGCAATACCTATGATCCTAAGTATCCTTGACAATGATCTGTATAAATTTACCATGCAGCAGGCTGTCCGTGACCTCTATCCGGATGCCCTGGCTGAATACCAATTGACCAACCGGGGGCTCACCCCCTTTCCCGAAGGACTGGCCCAAGAAGTTGAAAGGCAAATCATTGGAATGGCCGGCCTGCATCTTACAGCAGGTCAAAAACAATGGCTCGGAACAAAATGCCCTTATTTTTCACCGGCCTATCTGGATTTCCTGTCGTCCTACAAATATGATCCGGATGAAGTTACGATCGTACAGAAAGGAGACCGTCTTTTAGTTTCGGTCCAAGGTTCGTGGTGCAGAACCATTCTCTGGGAAGTTCCCCTCATGGCCATCATCAGTGAGACCTATTTTGCCATGATGCAGCCTGCAATCTTAAGCCAGGATGAGATCCGTGAAAAGAACCGGGCCAAGGCAGGGCTTCTGGCCGGTCACGGCATATCTTTTGCGGACTTCGGGACCCGGCGGCGGTTTTCCGCAGCCAATCATGAGCATCTTATCCAAGACATCCTAGGAATGAACCATCACACCCTCATCGGCACCAGCAACGTCCACCTGGCCAAAAAATTTAATATCACCCCCATCGGCACCCTGGCCCATGAATGGATCATGTTCCACGCGGCTCTGGGGAATTACAGGACCGCCAATGCCATGGCCATGGATGCCTGGCTCAAGGTTTACCCTGATGTTCTGGGCAT
>PIVQ01001301.1 GCA_003354055.1 Desulfobacteraceae bacterium
CTTTGGCCTTAACCCCGTCAGCAATTCCCTTCATCTCCTCTAAAAATTCCTCAGGCAGGAACGGATAGGCAGCCTTTTGGCCTATCCATAGTTTTTCCCTGGCCTTGGCATTATCACAACCGGTCTGTCTGGCCACATAGGCATCCGTGGACAGCAGAGTGCGGTTTACCATCAGATCGATTTTATCAGCCAGCAGATATCCATGCTGGAAACCGATCTCATAGGGTGAGCCTGCAAGCTTCAGGATTTTTACATTTTTTTCCAGGGTAAAACTTGCCTTTGCCAATACCTTTTTCTGATCCATGGACTTCTCCTCTGGTTGAAAACCGTATGAGTTAACTGATAGTGGCGGTATGACCATGAATGGACAGCCTGTGGATGACTGAAAACCGCCTGAAAATCACCATACCTGATTTGATTTGGATTATCAAGGGAGGCCATATAGAAGCCTGTTGGGGGTGTTATTGGGTTCAGGTAGCTACCACCGGGCCTGCCCGCCCCTGAGTGCAGAATCCTGACTTTGTACTATTTGGGTGTAGCGTGGCAGGTAAGTTCATATCCTTCATAGCTTTTACCTGTACCGGCCATAAAGGCCCTGGCAATAAAGTTGCCTATAAAAAAACTTCTGACAATTGAGTTGGCATTTCCCCCGGGTTTAGAAATTCATGAATTCACAGACAACAGCACTGTTCCAGGCTTATCCTCCAGAGGCATAGCTATTGCATGGTGCCGGTTGTAATGGGAATTATGACTTAGGCTTAGGAATGGCGAAAAATAGTACCGGGGTTGACCCCTGCTCACATACATGCCAGGTTAATTTAAATGTCCAACAAGTCAGTTTTTTCAATTTCACAGGCTGCCAATTCAATAAAGTATAACCCATAAAAATCAGGAGGTCAGGCAAATGGGAAAAAAAGAAACAGAGAAAAAAACATGTCATTGGAGGAGCTGGACCAGATCGTGGGCGGGACCAATGTAATTGGCACCGACGGCAGGGATACACTTCGCGGCCAAGGCGGAGATGATATCCTCTCTGCCGACCACAACATATGGTATTCGACATATTTCTGTTTTCAGATAGGCGGGGTGTAAACTTTATTGGAGAATATCCTTACACTGCCTCAAATTACAACAATAAAGATTATACACTGCTCTTTTTACCGGCTAATTTATTGTTGCATTTTTAGGCTGGTGGTGATTATCTCCAAAGAAGATAATTTTTCACGGCGTGGAATATAATTTCTTTCTAAGGTGTTTTCCATGTTTTATATTTTAAATACGTCAATAGGCAGGAATAGATGGACAATAGTGGTATATCTATTAATTTGTGTTAGGTGTGAAATATGAATGTTCTGACTGGTTTTAAAATTCGTTCTGAAATAGCTTC
>PIVQ01000506.1 GCA_003354055.1 Desulfobacteraceae bacterium
ATACCCTGCTGGCAGGGCCGGACGGCCACGGCGTAACCATGTCCTGGGCAGACGACAAAGGCGTCACCCATGAGGAGTTCTTCGACATGGTGGTGCTTTCCATCGGCCTTGAGGCGCCCAAAGATGCCATTGACCTGGCAGAAAAGTGCGATATCCAACTGGATAAATACGGATTTGCCAAGACCACAAGCTTTGCCCCTGCTGCCACCAGCCGGGAGGGCATCTATGTGACGGGCAGTTTCCAGAGTCCCAAAGCCATTCCCCAGTCCGTGGCCATTGCCTCCACGGCAGCGGCCCGGGTCAAGTCGGATCTTGCAAAAGCCCGGGGCACCCAGACCGTGGAAAAACGGTTTGTGGAGGAGTTTGATATCTCGGACCAGGAAAGAAGGATCGGCGTCTTTGTCTGTTCCTGCGGCACAAACATCGCCTCTGTGGTGGATGTAAAGGCAGTGGCCGAATTTGCCAACACCCTGCCCCATGTGACCTATGTGGAAAACAACCTGTTTACCTGCTCCTCAGATACCCAGGACCTGATCGCCAAAACCATACTGGAGAAAAATCTCAACGCCGTTGTTGTGGCGGCCTGTACCCCCAGAACCCACGAACCCCTGTTCCAGGAAACCCTCCAGAATACAGGTCTCAACAAGTACATGGTGGAGATGGCCAATATCAGGAACATGAACGCCTGGGTCCATCCTGGCGAGCCTGAAAAAGCAACGGCCAAAGCCAAGGACCAGGTCAAAATGGCCGTGGCCAAGGTCACCCGCAACTATCCCCTAGAGGATATCCAGGTCAACATCACGCCCAGAGCCCTGGTGGTCGGGGGCGGCCTGGCCGGCATGAGCGCGGCCCGGAACCTGGCCGACCAGGGATATGACACCGTTCTGGTGGAAAAAGAAGAAGAACTGGGCGGCGTAGCCAATCATCTGCGGTACACCTGGAAAGACGAAAATATCCAGATCCATGTTGCAGAGATGAAAGCGGCAATCGCCTCCCACGATAAAATCCAGGTGAAGACCAACACCAGCCTGACCGCCGTGTCCGGCTTTGTGGGCAGCTTTGCCGGGGAACTCACCACGGAGGGGCAGACAGAAGACGTCGAGTTCGGTGCCTGCGTCATCGCCACCGGCGGCAGGGAAACCAAACCCGACCAATACCTCTACGGCAGTAACAACCGGGTGATGACCAGCCTGGAATTCAACGCCAAAATGGCGGCGGATACGGAATTCGTGCCGGGGCTGAACACGGCTGTTTTCATCCAGTGTGTGGGCTCAAGAAACGATGAGCATCCTTACTGCTCGCGGGTCTGCTGTACCCAGTCCATCAAAAAGGCCATCAATCTTAAAGCCGAACGCCCGGAAATGGATGTCTTTGTCCTCTACCGGGATATCCGCACCTATGCGGACAAGGAAGAGGTCTATCATCAGGCCAGGGAACTCGGGGTGATCTTCATCAAGTATACCCGGGATCAGCTGCCCCAGGTCCGGGAGAACAACGGTGATCTTCTTGTGGAGACCTTTGATCCGGTTCTCCAGCTTCCCGTGGTGATCCAGGCAGATGCACTGGTGCTGGCAACGGCCATTGCGCCCAATGCCACAGCTCCTTTTGTGGATCTGTTTAAAGCCTCTGCCAATGCAGACGGCTTTCTCATGGAAGCCCATCCCAAACTGCGCCCGGTGGACTCCACCGTGGACGGGGTATTTTTGGCCGGGATCTGCCACTATCCCAAACCCATAGACGAAGCCATTGCCCAGGGCCGCGCCGCCGCATCAAGGGCCAGCGTGATCCTCTCCAAGACCACGCTCAAGCTGGACGCCATTAAATCCAGCGTGACCCACACCTGCGACGGCTGTGCCCTGTGTCTGGATATCTGTCCCTACAACGCCATTGAACTTATGGAGTACAAGGCTGAGGACGGCAAATCCCACAGAAGGATCCGTACCCGGGAGGCGCTTTGCAAGGGCTGCGGGATCTGTGCGGCCACCTGTCCCAAGGAGGGTGTGGTCGTCAACGGCTTCACGCCGGGACAGTTACGAGCCCAGGTAGACGCAATACTGGAAAAAGTTTAATCCCGATTTATCCTAACGAGACCGTTTGATACAATATACGGGTGCAATCCGTTGCACCCACGGTCCCGTATTTTTAAAATTTGATAATCCAAGATGTTATGGAGATTTATATATTATGTTAGATACGTATGAACCCACCATTATCGGTTTTCTTTGCAATTGGTGCTCCTATGCGGGGGGCGATCTGGCCGGGGTTTCCCGGTTGCAATATCCCTCAAATATGAAGGCCATCCGTGTCATGTGCACGGGCATGGTTCATCCCGACCTTGTTCTGGACAGCCTGAAAAAAGGGGCGGACGGCGTCATGGTCATGGGCTGACATCTCGGTGAATGTCATTACCAGGATGGTAATAAAAAAGCACAGGCCAGAATTTCAGTTGTTAAACTCATGGCAGAAGATGCCGGTATCAACCCTGCACGGGTGACCATTGAATGGGTCTCCGGTGCCGAAGGTCCAAGATTTGCCGAAAAGGTGACCGAGTTCACCCAGAAGATAAGAAGTTTAGGTCCCAACAGCTTTGCCGACAGAACAACCAAGATTAAGGAGGTGGTCCCATGCCAGTAAAAGTTGCCGGTGAATGGCTCAACTCCTGCTCCGGATGCGAGATTGCCATTCTCAACCTGGGGGAAACCCTGCTGGATCTGCTGCCCCAGCTGGAATTCGTACACATCCCGGTCCTTATGGATCACAAACATTTCGGACAGCTCGGGGACAAGACCGAGATCGATATCCCCAAAGCCGTTGTCGGCCTTGTGTCCGGCGGTATCCGCAACGAGGAGCACCTGGAAGTGGCCCATGAGATGCGCAAAAAATGCGACATCCTCATTGCCCTTGGCACCTGCGCCACCCACGGCGGCATCCCCGCCCTGATCAACCGATTCTCCAACCAGGAACTCTTTGACCAGTACTACCATACCGAAAGCACGGACCCGGGCGCTGCCGTTCCGACGAACGGTCTGTCCCCCCTGCTGGACCGCTGCTATGCCCTGGACGAGCAGATCGATGTGGACATATACCTGCCCGGCTGCCCGCCCCATCCGGACCAGATTGCCACTGCCATCCTGGCCCTGCTCAACGGGGAAACCCCGGAACTGCCCTTCCGCTCCGTCTGCGACACCTGCCCCACCCGCCGGGAAGGCAAGGGCAAGGTCTCTGCCATCAAACGTTTCACAAGCAAACCGGACTTTAATCCGGACGAGCCGATTGACCAGATGCGCTGCCTTCTGGAGCAGGGATATCTCTGCACGGGTCCCGTTACCCGGGCCGGATGCGCCGGTAACAACGGAGAGGCCCCCAGGTGCATCTCAGCAAGAGTTCCCTGCCGGGGATGCTATGGCCCGGTCCGCCAGGAGGGCAACCAGCTTCTGGATATGCTCAACGCCCTGGCCTCAAACGGCATTGATATCAACACCATCCCGGACCGGGACAGCCTGCTTCGTTTCTCAGGGGCACATAACCGCCTGGTCCATGCAAAAGAAGGAGTCAGATAATGGGAAAAACCATAAACATCCAGCCCCTCTCCCGGATCGAGGGGCACGCCAATATAAAGATCCAGTTAGACGATGCAGGGGAAGTCGCCTCAGCCGTCACCCATTTCAACTCCATCCGGGGCTTTGAAAAGTACGTCCAGGGCAAACCCGCCGAAGAGGTGACAAGAATCGTCACCCGGATCTGCGGCATCTGCCCCTGGCACCACCACCTGTCCTCCACCAAAGCCGTGGATGCCTGCTTCGGTGCCGAGGTTGCCCCGGCAGGGCATTCCCTGCGCGAATGCATGCAGAACATGGCCCATATCAACGACAAGATCCTCCACTTCTACTTTCTGGCCGCCCCGGACTTTATCATGGGCCCGGATGCCGACTACAAGGTCAGGAACGTCATCGGCATTGCCCAGGCAGCCCCGGATCTGGCCAGACAGGTCATCCAGATGCGCCAACTGGGCCAGATGATGATGGAGAAATTCGCCGGCAAAGTGATTCATCCCATTGCCGCCGTCCCGGGCGGTTTTGCCAAGCCCATGTCGGACAGCCAGCGGCTCAGCCTGATCGAAGATACCAAGACCCTTCTGGAGTTTGCCAAGTTCACCGTGGCCCATGCCAAGGAGAACATCTTCCCCAACTACATGGAAGAGGTGACCAGCTTAGGCTCTATAACCACGGGCTTTATCGGCACGGTAGACGAAGCAGGCGCCCTGAACTTCTATGACGGGAAAATCCGCCTGATGAAGCCGGACGGCACGTTCAAAGACTTCAACGATACAGACTACCTGGATCATATCGGCGAGCATGTGGAAGAGACCTCCTACGGCAAGTTCCCCTATGCCAAGGCCTGGGACGAAGGCTTTGACATGAACCTTGATGCCCCCAAGGGCATCTACCGCGCCAACTGCCTGGCCCGGATCAACACCTGCGATCATATCTCCACCCCCCTGGCCCAGGCCGAACTGGAAGAGTTCCGGAACAGCTTTGGCAGACCGGCCCAGCATACCCTGCTCTACCACTGGGCAAGGCTCATCGAACTGGTCTATGCCTGCGAGAAAACACTGGAGCTGCTCTCAGACACCGCCATCTGCGGCAAAGAGACCCGGTTCGACGTCACACCCAAAGCCGGCCGGGGCGTCGGCCATGTGGAAGCCCCCAGAGGCACCCTGATCCACGACTACACCACAGACGAAAACGGCCTCATTGAAAAGGCCAACATGATCGTGGGCACCACCCATAACCTGGCCCCCATTGCCATGAGCGTTGAGCAGTCGGCCAAATCCCTGATCAAAAACGGGCATGTGGATGAAACCATTCTCAACAAAGTGGAGATGGCGGTCCGCGCCTACGACCCCTGAATTTCCTGTGCTACTCACCGCCTGGACGGCGGTAAAGTTATTGATATTAAAATTGTTGATAAAAACGGTCAGGAAGTCTGATAATAAGGTATTTTAAGAATTAAGGGTGTGGAGAAATCCGCACCCTTTTTTTATTTTCTTTCATGCAAACAAGCATCGGAGTTTCCGTGCTTATAGTTTCAAGTTGATCTAACTCCCGGACATTAACGCACTTTAATTACGTTTCCTGTTGCTTTTTAATATGAGGGATGATTATCTCAGCTTATGTGATAACAAGCTCTTGATCCAATATCACAATTAGTACCAGTCGTATATCACTCAGATATTAATGATATGCGGTTAGAAAAATTAGATATTTTTGCCGATATTGTCAAATATCACTTATTTTTGAATGATATCCGAACCCGGATATCTCGGCTATGCGGGTTCGGTCAACTACTTGTTGGCTTCCGTAAAAAACACCCAAAAGATTCCCCAAAAGTTGGGGAATCGGATTGTGCAAGTTTGATTTGAATTTCTAAACTTTATATAAAGCTAACTGTTCTTTTTGGGGAAAAGAATGTTTATTTTCGATTACTCTATTGACCTCAATAAAAAATATCAAGGCGGTGCTATTCATGGAAAAAAAATTTAATAGTCCTTATGATTGGGAGAAATTTTGTGATTTTAAAATAAAAACTAATAGGTATGTTTTAAATAAAAAATGG
>PIVQ01001302.1 GCA_003354055.1 Desulfobacteraceae bacterium
GGGATTGTCTCTTCTTTTTGAAGCACAACATACCGCTTTTTATCCTTGAACCCGGGAATTCCGGACGGCATATTGATAATTTTTTCCGAATCAATATCAACTTCCCCGAATTGTCTTGTCTGAATCTTCATTACTTCTTTCCCGACTCCTTATTTTCAATCAGTTTGGCAGCCCGCGTAATATCGAACTTGTCGCCCTTGGATGACAGAATGTTCTCCCGTTGAATGGATTCATAGACTTCCTGCCGCAAGACAGTGATCTCCCGTGGCGCGTCAATACCGATTCTTATATTGTTCTTACCGGTTTCCACCACCTTGATCACAATATTATCACCAATGACGATACTTTCTCCGACTTTTCGTGTCAATATTAGCATAGTTACATATAATCTATCAGACTTATGTTTATAATTTTAGCAGTTGAACTCAAAGATGCCTCATACGCTGTCTGGATAGCATTCAGATCCATAACGGACTCTGCAAAGTCTGCATCTTCTATCATTGATTTCCGCGTTGTCAGACTCAGGGTTGTTTCACTGCTCACCTGCTGAATGGTGCTCAACCTGTCGTATTTCATACCAATATCCGAGATCACGGAGGTGATGCTCTTGTAATGGGTATCCAGCCTGGTAATCGACCTCTGGATGCCGTCCACATCATCTGCGGCTAAATATTCTTTCAATTCAAAAAGAGTTTCAAAAATCCCCCAGGTTACCGGGTCGCCTTCCATGGGAGTTGCCGTTACATCGTCTTCATCAAATCCCAGGACATCAGCAGCACTTTTCTGAGTATCATCCCCGGTTCCCCATAATATTGCCAGATCGTCCAATTGTCTGCCAAGGGTGCCGTCTTCTTCAATACTGAATGTCTGATTGTTATAGCTGTATGAGACGTCATAGTCAACCCTGTTACCATTTTCTGCAGAGGCATCTTCCATAGCATCTTCCACAGCACGGGCCAGGCTTTCCGGATCATAATAATCTCCGGCAGCGATGGTGGCAGTCAGCTCCACGGTTTCGCTTTGGCTGCTTCCCGGTAAAATTTCCTTAAAGTTGATGGTATCATTTGTATCTGTTCCAATGGTAAAAAGCGCAACTCGATTGTCACTGGTATGCGTAAGCCCCGTATCGTCGGCAGCATTGTCAAACCCAAGCTCTGTCGCAGCACTTGTGGCCGAATTACTGCCGGAATTCCATAATAGCTGAAGATCCGTCAAGGTGGATCCGTATTCTTCTATGGTAAATTTATTGGTATCGTCATCATAATTTACCTCATAGTTGATATCATAATACGAGGCAGTCTCCATGGCAGTCTCAATGGCAGAGGCCACATCATCCATATCCGTGTAATCTCCTTCAGGGATAACTGCGGTCAACTGAGAAGTG
>PIVQ01001303.1 GCA_003354055.1 Desulfobacteraceae bacterium
TGGCAGAAGATTCGTCTGATCCCCATGCCTGAAGCGTCGGTATAAATATGAATACTATAATTATTGAAGATACAAATTTGTTCATTATGAAATCTCCTCATTAATTTAAGCGCTGTCGTTCCCTGAACGAACTGCTGCATGGGCAAGGGCGTGTACCGGTCATAGGTGTTATTTCAGTGGCTGACCGAAAACCCGTGCTTGGACGAAAACTTGCCCATATGCAAGGCGTAACCTAAAGGTCAGAAACCAAAGAAAGTTTGAAACCGGAGTGTACTTTAGTACATGAGGCCCGATTCTATAATTTGGCAAACTTTTGCAGCAACGAAGCAGATGGGTGAGTTTTCGTCCAAGCACTAAAAATTTCCCACGCCACTTGTAACCTTCATAACCTGGTGAAACCACAGAAGAGCCATTGGCAGGGCCAAACATACCAAGCACAGTACAATACCTATAATAATTGCTCTCCGATCAATCTTTTCATAATTTTCATCGTCGTTGTTTGTCATCATTTTAGATAAGGCATCTTCGGGTTTCATAACGTATTCTCCTATTATAAAAGTTTTGGTTATGTTTCACCTGCTAAGTTTCTGCCCTTCAGGGTATTTAGATCAAGTTATATAGACCCATTATATAAACTTGTTATATAATGGGTCTATATGATGAGTTCGTCTGGAAAGTCAAGTGTTTTTTGGCATTGTCCTCGCCTGGATATTTCATAACCTAAAGGTCAGAAACCGAGTCGAATTTGCCTTGTTAGGCGATATCTTCTCCGATATCGTATTAAGAATTTAAAACTTAATGTGATTGATTTTTACACTCAAGGAGCGCTTAATAGCAGTTCGCCCATAAACTCTGATACAACCCATTCCTCAGCTATTTTGTCATTCTTAAAACGGGTAACAGCCATTTCAACCCATTTCACCTTTTTCCCTGAAGGGGGTATATCCTGTATCTCTGCTTCGTGCGTACCTTCCAATGTACGCTGCCAAACGATAGTATCAGCTTCCTGTGCAAGAAATTTGATTTCTACGATGCGCAAATCCGGAATAGCGGTACGAAGCTGAACCGCAAATTGCCTTATGGAAGAACGCCCGCTGTATTCTTTTTCTCCTGCATGAACAATATATTCTTCCGCTAAAGCTTCTTCCAGGATTTCAAAGTTGCCTTTTCCAACAAGCTCTTCAAATGAGTTTCTAATTTGCTCTTCTTTATTCTTGCTCATCACATACCTCCAAAATTAGATGGTTAGTGCTTGAACGAAAACCCACCCATCTGCTTCGTTGCTGCAAAAGTCTGAAATCCTCATGTACAGGAGTACACTCCGGTTTCAGACTTTCTTGCGCCTTGCATATGGGCAAGTTTTCATCCAAGCACGGGTTTTCGG
>PIVQ01000032.1 GCA_003354055.1 Desulfobacteraceae bacterium
TCCGGTATATCCGCATACTGTACCTTTTTCCGGATGGCGGCCATGGAGACAATGGCCAGCATCCACCCGGTACCGGAGCCGGCTCCGAATACAACGGATTCCGTAAAGGTATAGTTTCGTTCCACCATGAACAGGGATGTCCCTAAGATGGCGCAGTTTACAGCAATCAACGGCAGAAATACCCCCAGAGTTGCATAGAGCAGGGGGGAGTACTTATCAATGATCATTTCCACAGCCTGAACCATGGCGGCGATCACTGCAATAAAGGTAATAAATTTTAAAAAGCTCAGGTCCATATCGGGAAATCCCAGCCAGGACAGCGCCCCCGGTGCCAGAAGCCCGTGATAGATCACCCAGTTCATGGGACTTGTGACCGTGAGGACAAAAATGACGGCAAATCCAAGTCCTGTGGCGGTTTCTATATTCTTGGATACTGCAATGAACGAGCACATCCCAAGGAAGTAGGCCAGAAGGATATTGCCTATAAAGACAGAATTGATGAACAGACTCAGTAAATCACCCATGGTAGCTCCTTATCGTTTCTCGTGGGAAATGCCGGGCAGGGAATTTTTCAGCCAGACCAGAAGACCGATGATAAAAAAGGCCCCCGGTGCCAGTACCATCAGCCCCATGTTCTGGAATCCAAGGTCATAGACGAATTGGGGAATAACGGCTAATCCGAAAATTTTACCCGATCCGAGCAGCTCCCGTATAAAGGCCACCAGAACAAGAATAAGTCCGTATCCAATACCGTTGGCAATACCGTCAACAAACGAGTCAATGGGGTCATTGGCCATGGCAAAGGCTTCGGCCCGGCCAAGGACTATACAGTTGGTTATTATCAGCCCTACAAAGATGGAGAGCTGTTTGGAAATATCATAGAAAAAGGCCTTGAGCACTTCATCCGTCACAATAACCAGGGTGGCAATCACGGCAAGTTCCACAATGATTCTGATATTGGAAGGGATCCGTTTGCGCATGGCCGAGATGATCAAAGAGGAAAAGGCCGTGACCACGGTCAGGGCAATGGCCATGACAATGGCAGTGGACATCTTGACCGTGACGGCCAGGGCAGAACAGATTCCCAGGACCTGATAGGCCACGGGATTCTCTTTCCAGATGCCCTTGACCAGTATCTCGTAGTAGTCTTCTTTGGATTTGAGCATGTCAGTCCTTTTCTATTCTTGTTCCGGGTCTTGGGTCGGCACTGGGTGTGCTTTTAAGTCTTTCTGACGGAAGGTGATGGAGACCCCTTCATATTTTTCCAGTGTGGATTTTATACCTTCGGACAGATATTTGCCCGTGAGGGTGGCACCGGATATTCCGTCCACAAAATGTTCCTGTTCTTCTTCAGGCATGTTCGCAGTCTTGCCCTTGGCAATGCCTACGGAGACGAATTGGTTCTGGGAGTTGAGGATCTTTTTGCCTTTAAAGTTTTTTTGGAACCAGGTGCTTTCGATTTCACCACCAAGTCCCGGGGTTTCGGAATGGCTGAATACGGAAAATCCGGACACGGTCTGCCCGTCGTTTTCAAAGGCCAGATATCCGTGGATCTTACCCCAGAGTCCCCGGGTGTTGATGGGCAGGATATATCCTGAGACTTCATTTTCTTTTTCCGGGTCCTGGACAAAGTAAAGGTGCATTCCGTCCGGGGTATCGGTTTGGGAAATTTCACCTCTGCTGTCCACAATCACTTCCCGCAGGCGTTTGGTATACAGATCGTTTATTTCTTCTTTGGGTGGCTTTTCCCCCGGTGCCAAAAGGTTTGCCGCCCGGAGCAAGTTAACCTTTTTATCCAGGGCAATGTTCTCCTGTTGAAACCCTTTGAGGCCTGAGGCCGCCGCCGTGATCAAAAGGCTGCAGATAAGGGAGGTCATCAGGGCGAACAGGATGACATTCTTGCGGCTGTTTTTATCGAAATCAGACATTGGGTATCCTCTTTGATGTTCTGTATTTGATCACCACATGGTCCAGCAGCGGCGAAAATACATTCATGAACAATATGGCCAGCATCGCTCCTTCCATAAAGGCGGGATTGACCACCCGGATGATCACGGTGAGAAATCCGATGAGAAAACCGAAAATCCACCGGCCCGGATTGGTGCCGGGTGCAGATACGGGATCGGTCGCCATAAAGGAGATGCCAAACAAAAACCCGCCGGCAAACAGATGGTACAGGGGGCCTGCATTGGCCCAGGTGTCGCTGCCGCCCGGGATCAGATAGATGAATATACTGGTGATGACAATGCCTGTAATACCGCCGATGATGATTCTGTAATTTGCGATGCGGGTGACCATGAGAATGGCAGCCCCGATCAGACAGCAGAGCGCCGAGGTTTCTCCCACACTCCCAGGAACTATTCCTATGAAAAGCCGGCCCATGGAAAATCCCGCCTCAGACAGAGCCGAACCGATGGCCTGGCTTTCAAAGCCCGTGACGGCCAGGGCGGTGGCTCCGGTCACCCCATCCACAAGGTCTTTGCCCGCAATCCAGATATCACCGGACATGGAAACCGGGTAGGAGAAAAAGATAAAGGCCCGGGCTGTTAGAGCCGGGTTCAATATGTTCCGTCCGGTTCCGCCGAAAACTTCCTTGCCGATGACCACACCGAAGGAAATACCCAGAGCCACCTGCCACAGGGGAATGGTGGGTGGCAGGGTCAGGGGAAAGAGCAGGCCGGTCACCAGAAACCCCTCTGATATTTTGTGCCCCCGGATGATGGCAAAGAGAAACTCCCATAAAAAACCCACTCCGTATGAGACAATAATCATGGGCAGCACATACCAGGCGCCCACCAGGAAACAGTCCAGGACACTATAGGACTGGCCCGTTGCCAGACCGGATTGATATCCTGTGTTGAAAATGCCGAACAGGGTCACCGGCAGCAGCGCCAGGATGACAAAACTCATATATCGTTTCAGGTCCAGGTGGTCCCTGACAAAGGGCATGAATTTATTCTTCGGTGAGGGCAAAAAGAAAAAGGTTTTGGTGGCATCCCATACCGGCGCGAATTTTTTGTACTTCCCATCTCCGGTAAAATGGGGTTCACTCTCGTCAAACAGTCTCTTGAAGGGATTTTTCATGCTTTATCCTTGTAATGGGAATCCATGCCGTCGGACAGGATCTTGGCCAGTTCGATTTTCGAGGGGCAGGTAAAGGAGCATAAGCCGCATTGGCAGCAGTCCAGCATGCCGCAGGCCAATGCCTCCTCCACCTCATCCGCATGCAGGGCCTTCATGATAAAGCTGGGCATGAGGTCATTGGGGCAGATCCGTTCACAATAGGAACAGTTGATGCAGGCCCGCAGCTCACCGTGGAGGGTGCAGTCCATGGGGACGGGGCGATTGAACAATGAGGATAAAAAGGTGGATGATACCGATGGTTTGTCCAGTCCCGGCCGGACAAAGCCGAACATCTCTTCACCGTCTGTATTTTCAATAATATTGATGGTGTTTTCAAAAAAACCGATATGACTGTCCGGATCCAGAAGTCTGCCGTTGAACTGCCCTGTGGTAATCAGACTGTCTAAGGCAAAATGACCGGCCAGTTTTTTAACGGGCGCCCCCTGACGGGTCAGCAGATGGGGGCGTTTGTCCCCTGTCTGGGTTACGGTGACGATTTTTTCAACCGGATACCGGCCTATGGTCAGAAAATTACCCATCATGATCAGATGGTCAAGGCTGATGCACCAGGCCGTGTTTTCCGCCGGGTTCTGTTTGAGCTGGTATAGTACCGTACCCGGATTCCAGGACGGATATACATCGTCTGTGACATGGGTAACCCGGTCTTGGATACCCTCATCAATTTTTTTCAGGCTGCTCTCCCTTGATGTAACAACGATCCTGTGGGAAAAACGTTGAAGAATGGCCAATCCGGTTTGAAAATCCTCCGTATTTCCATCCAGCACTTGGGCCGGATGGGGAGAGGAAAGATCATTGCCGTTAAGGGAGACAATGATCATGGCAGGGGTATGATCCGCATCCGCCGTATCTTTAGCCGGAAACTGCCTCAGTCCCTGCCAGAGCCCGCCCTGTTTGAGCCGTTCCGTAAGGTCGGCTTTGGGTAGATCTGGAAGCTCTTGGGAAGACACAGGGTCAAATTGGAGAAAATCATCGATTGGGGCAGCTGCGATGATCACTTCTTTCAATTTCCGTCGTTCCCCATAAAGAATCTTTTGAACCTTTCCCGTGGCCGGGGATACATAGTTTATTGACCGGTCCCTTTTATCGGTAAACAAAGGCGTGCCTGTGCGGACCGTATCTCCCTCTTTGACCAGAAGTTTGGGGCGGATAAACGGGATATCTCCGGCAGATACCCCAATAGTTGAGGGGAAGGGAAGGCGGATCATTGTCAGATCAGGCATCCCGGTCACTTTGGGTGTAAATCCCTTGGAAATCTCTATTTTTTCCATCTGTTCAATTCCATTTGTGTTTAATTCCATTCTGCCAATGATGTGATAGTGTAGGACATGATATCCTGAGTTTGCTTTTTAAAGACCCTTAATCTTATCAAATTCTAGTGTAATATCAAGTCCTGAGCTTATTCTATTTTAAAGCGGCTGACCATTGACTGGAGTGTCTCGGCAAGTTCAGACAACTGCCCGGAACTTGCCGCAATATTTCTGGCATTTGAAGATACCTGGGACACTGATTTGCTGACATCGTTAATATCCTCTGATATTCTTACGGAGGCAGAAGAGGTGTTGGCCACATTGATGCTGACTTCAGCCACGGCATCAGCCCCCTGGGACACGTTGATGTCGATGTCCGAGATGGTATCGGACTGGTCGGCCACGGCATTTGCTATAGTGGAAACGATTTCGTTTACCTCATTGATCACCGAAGATATCTGCCTGATATCATCAATGGTGGATGAGGATGTGGTCTGAATCCATTGAATATTTTCCCGGATCTGCTCGGTGGCCTCGGTGGTCTGGCTTGCCAGGCTCTTGATTTCTCCGGCCACAACCGCAAATCCTTTGCCGGCTTCCCCGGCGCGGGCTGCCTCAATAGTGGCGTTCAAGGCCAGAAGGTTGGTCTGTTCTGAAATGTCGTTGATCACAGCCGATACCTTATCTATCTTTTTTGCGGCTTCTCCCAGGTCATCCACTCTTGCGGAGGCTATGTCTGCGGTTTTAACCGCATTCTGGGATATCTGCCCTGCGGTTTTTGTGGCCTGGGAAATATCCCGGACCGTTTCATTCATTTTAGTCGTTGAATCGGCAATCTGCCGGGTATTGGCGCTAAGTTCTTCCATGGCTGCAGCCACGGCATTCATGTCTTCACTCATCTGCTCAGTTTCCCGGGCTACACTCCGGGTTTTTTCATCGGATGATTCCGATTCCGTTGACAACTCTACTGCAACATCGCTCATTCCTGATGATTCCGTATTCAGGGTCTTGGACTGGAGGCTGATCTGCTGAATACTGTCCTGGAGGGTCGTGGCAAATATATTCAGATTATGACCGAGGAATTCCATTTCATTGAGTTTATCTTCGGTAGTATTGCCGGCATTGAAACGTTGGGTCAGGTCGCCCTTGCTCATTATTGATGCATGGGAGGCTGAGTCCATTAGCTGTTTAACGATTTTCCGAATCTGAAAGAGACTCAAGATCATAAGAATGAGACCTACGCCCAGGCAGATACTCTGGAACAGAATCAGCCGGGATACTTTTTTTTCAGACAGGGTCTGAAGCATTCCAACTGCGGTATTCATTTCCTTTAGCAGTGTCAGGTTGTTTTGAAGAATAAAGGACAGGTCTTCCTGGTTTTTGTCCCTGCCGGACAGCAGGGCATCCATGTGATCGGAGAATTCAGTCCACAAGGTCTGTACTTTCAGAAGCTGGCTGTGGGCCGGCTCATCAGCCTTAGGGCAGAATACGGTTTTGCCTGACGGGTTCAGGGTCATGGGGGCCTGTCCTGAATTCAGAAGGGCGGAAAGGGTGGTGTTAAATATCGCCATGGTGTTTTTTACCGAATCCTGTGATATTTTCACGGTTTGACCGTCTGCAGAAACCATGAGGACCTCTTTTGACATTTTCTGGGACAGCATACGTTGCCGGCCGGCAAGGTTAATAAGTAATCCGTCTGTTTTCTGAGCTGAGGTGGTGTACCAGGTAACGGCAAACATAAAGAGGATAATAGAGGACAGTCCACCGGCAATGAGGCCGAGTTTGTAGCGTATAGGCATTCAAATTTCCTTTGTTAAGCGGTTTGAGACGTATCGTAACAGAATACCATAAGGAATATGAGGATTCAATCATTCAGACCTGTATCTGTATAGGTTTAATCAATATCTAACATTAAAAATATCAGGATAATCAATTTGCAGCATCGTGTTTTTTTTTCTAGAATGCCGTGCATCTGCTCAAACCGTCTCAAAGGAATGTTTCTGATGGGAGATGGGTTTGGGTGATTGAAATAAAAGGAGATTGCTTGCGGTTTTTATTGTCCTCTCATATCCCCTACCGGGTGCTGCGTGTGTTGCTGGGTTGTGTGTTTGTGTATTCCGGCCTGTCCAAATCACTTGATCTGGAATACTTTGCCGGGATCATCAATGCCTTTGGCCTTTTGCCCCGCGATCTTTCCTATGCGGCCGGCGTTGCCATTGTGGCGGGAGAGCTTGCGCTGGGTCTGGGACTGATCCTGGACCGGAAAGGCTGTCTATGCGGGATACTGGTCATGTTGCTGGGATTCATGGCAGTGGCCGGATATGCCATCTATATGGGGTATGACATTGACTGCGGATGTTTTGGTCCCGGTGACCCCGAGGGTGACGCTTTTTCCCAATTGCGCACGGTGATGTACCGCGATGCTATGATGGTAGCCGGTATTGCCTATCTCTATCTATGGCGATACAAAAACGGCAGGCATCCCCTGCCTCTTTTTTCAAAACAAAGAAGTGTAGAAACCAGTGCCTAAATTTAAGATCAGCATGGCTGATACGAACCAGAATTTAAGGAGTGACAAATGAAATTACCTGTTTCAAAATGGGTATCCCCTATTGTATTTTTTCTCGTTGTAATGTTGACCCTGCCTGCCTACGGATTTATGGGCGGAAAATTCAAGGATGAAGTGGAAAAGGAAAATGGGGCGGTAAAACTGACCCGGGAAGTGATTAACGGCGGGTATGACGTGGTGACGGCATCAGAACTCAAAGGCTGGATGGATGCCCAAAAAGATATGATTATTGTAGACACCATGCCCTATGAGGCCAGCTATAAAAAAGCCCATGTACCGGGCGCGGTTCAGATTCTTTTTCCCATTCCCGAGATGAAAGCCTGGGATATTAAGGAAACAGACAGCAAAACCAAGGATGATTATGCTGCCCTGCTTGGGGCTGACAAAGACAAGACAATTGTTGTATACTGTGGCTTCGTGAAATGCACCCGCAGTCACAACGGAGCGCTGTGGGCCAAAAAACTGGGCTATAAAAATGTTTATCGCTTTGCCGGCGGTATCTATGCCTGGAAGGGAATGGACTATCCGGTCGGAAAAAAATAATAACCACACTCTGATTATATTTCTTCGCGCCCCTGAGTCGGGCAGGGTAAAGACCCGCCTGGCCAGGGATGTCGGAGATGAAAAGGCTCTGGCCCTCTATAAAACATTTGCCGAGGCCACTCTGGCTGCTGCAGACAAGTGGTGTGAATCCTCCCTGTCCAGGGAAATCCTACTCTCCTATTATCCTGAAAATAAACTTGATCTGATTCAGTCCTGGCTGGGCCGGGACAGGGCTTACCTGGCCCAATCCGGCTTTGATCTGGGACAGCGTATGGCAAATGCCATGACATCTGCATTTGATAAGGGTGCTAAGCGTGTGGTCCTGGTCGGTACCGACATCCCCCGGATCCGGGCCGGGCATCTGGAACAGGCATTTGAATTACTTGGCAAAAAAGATGTTGTTCTTGGACCAAGCCTTGACGGCGGATACTGGCTTATCGGCGCCAACCATGAGACGTTCACACCTGCAATTTTTGAAAATGTCGATTGGGGAACTTCATCTGTATTTTCCGCAACCACAGAGCGATGTGGTCGTCATAATTTGATCTGGTCAGAACTTGAGCCGCTTCAGGATGTCGACACTCTGGCAGATTTGAAGTTTTTTGAGAACCACGATCATATAGTTTGGAAACCATGAAGGGATATCGGGTATTAATACCAGGCTGCCAGTTTTTCTGGAGAAACACCCAGCAGGTAAAGTAAAATGAAAATCCAGTTTCTCAGAGTGGTGTAGGCAAGACCCTGGGTTTCCCAGCGACGGGCTGATGTCAGAATTTTATAATCCAGAAACATCGGTCTGATCTTTGTTCTTTTTACGGCAGACATGAGACCCACATCCTCCATCAGAGGGACGTCCGGAAAACCGCCCACCCGTTCGAACAATGTTCTGGAGATAAAAATGCCCTGGTCTCCGTATGGGATGCCTGTCAGTCTGGATCTAAAAGACGCGGTTTTTTCAATGACACGGAACCAGGGTTTGGGAGAATCAATGGTCAGGTCAAAGGCCCCGCAGACCCGGGCTGGGACGGAGTGCTGCCAGGCCTGTAGCAGCGCGTCCATTCCCGGTTGATCCAAACGGGTGTCGGCATGGAGGAAAAAGAAAAGCTTGCCTTTGGAGATCCTGGCTCCCGCATTCATCTGGGTTCCCCGCCCCAGAGCGGATTTGATCAGCCGGATTCCCGGGTCAACGTCCGGCTGGGATTTCAGATACTTAAGGGTGGTTGCCGTGGGCTCTCCGTCCACCACCAGAATTTCAAAGGGAATGGGAATCGATAGGTCCAAAAGGGACTTCAGAGTCTTGGAAATTCTCTGTGTTTCCCTGTAAACCGGAATGATGATAGAAAGCTGCATGGATGATTTTTTACCATAGAATCCGGGGAAAAAACAGGCAGGGGGCTGAAATTTTTTGGTCTTGATTTTCTGCTAAAAGAAGAATAAAAAGAGACTGTAGGTTTAACATCCAAAGGGCATAAAGGATAGATGACAAGCATGGATCAGATTGAATTAGACCGTATGATTACCCAGGAATTTCTTGATACTCTTTTACCAGCTGAAAAAAGTGATCAGTTTTTTGAGGCCTTGTATGGAGATGCCGCAGAAGGGGCATATGATATCAGGCTGGAGCCTGTTTCCATTTCCCAGAATCGCATTGTGCTGGCCTTTAACCTGACCCAGCGTCCGGGTAAATGTCTGGTCTGCAGTCTGACTTACGGCTTACCCACTGTGTTTTCCCGCCACCCGCTGATCAATATCAAGGGTATGGTGGACAAAATGGGAAAGATAGGTATTCAGGTTAAAGACTGGCGTTTGGGAGAAACTGAGGAAAGTTCGTCCTCTCTTCACGTCATTCCCCTGTATCTGAACCTGGCCTGATAAAGAAGATATTCAAATAAAAAGGCCGGCTGCATGGGCAGCCGGCCTTTTTGTATTCTTGGTATCAGAACACCTAAGCTTTGGGAAGCTTGGGAAATGATTTGTTCAGTTTTTTATTCCAGTCATCTATTTTGGTTTTTACCTGTTTCACCAGAGCGCCTACATTGCCCTGGATGGTAATGCTGTCAATGGTGTCGCCCTGGGCAATGCTGTCCACGATTTTTTGATCATCTTCTCCTTCAACCTCTCCGAATACCGTATGCATTCCGTCGAGATGGGGAGTGGGGCCGTGGGTAATGAAAAACTGGCTGCCGTTGGTGCCGGGGCCTGCATTGGCCATGGAAAGGATGCCGGGTTTGTCATGTTTGAGATCTTTTTTGAACTCATCTTCAAATTCGTAGCCCGGACCGCCCATACCATTGCCGTAAGGACATCCGCCCTGAACCATGAAATCCGGAATGACCCTGTGGAATTTCAGTCCGTTATAATATTCCCGTTTGGACAGGTTTACAAAATTGCCAACGGTAACGGGGGTTTTATCTGCAAAAAGTTTGATACGGATGGGCCCTTTGGAGGTCTCCATGATTGCTGTCAAGTCTGCCATGTGTTTTTCTCCTTAAAGTTTGAAAAATATTTCAAAAAATAAGATGTGATTTTTAATTGTCAAATTGGAAAACATTTTCTCGGGCGGTGGGGTGACGGATGTATCTGTCTTAAGTCTTGATGCTCTCCTGATCCCGCTCACTGAGGCAGAAGTCTTCAAGGGTGATCTGCTGGATTTCACCAAAGTCCTGGCGGATGGATAAAAAGGTGTCAAAGTTATCAAGGAAAAGGTCCGTGATACTGGGATCAAAGTGTTTCCCCCGTTCCCGTCGAATGATATCAAATACCATTTCGGGGGGATAGGGTTCTTTATAGGGGCGTTTGGAGGTCAGAGCGTCAAAGGTATCTGCAATGGAAACGAGTCTGCCTGACAGGGGGATGTTTTCACCGGCCAGTCCGTTTGGATACCCTTTGCCGTTGAATTTTTCATGGTGGGTCAGGGCAATTTCCTCTGCCATCTGAAGAATTCGTGATTTTGACTCGGACAAGAGTTTGGCCCCGATCAGGGTATGCCGTTTCATGATGTTGAACTCATCTTTAGTCAATTTTCCGGGTTTGAGTAAAATTTTATCCGGGATGCCGATTTTACCCACATCATGCATGGGGGCAGCATATCCGAGGACTTCTATGTATTGGGCATCCTGGCCAAGTTCTGCGGCCATAAAAGAGGCATATTCACCAATTCGGATAATGTGGTCTCCTGTATCCTCATCCTTGAATTCAGAAGCCATAACCAGGCGATGAATGGAATCCACATATGCCTGCTTGAGTTCTTCGTGGGAGTTTCGGGTGGCCTCCTTGAGCTGGCGCTCTCTGAGCACCCGCCGGATTCTCAAAATGATCTCCTGAATGGAAAAGGGCTTTTCCACAAAATCGCTGGCCCCGATTTTGATAATTTCGTCGTATTGATATCCCTTGGCATGACCGGTGATGACAATGACATCGGCCGAAAAGCGGTTGAACACCTGGGTGGCCAGCTCAATGCCGTCCATTTCAGGCATATTGATGTCTGTGATCACCACATCCACATGGGTGTCAGTCATGATGTCCAGGGCGGATTTCCCGCTGGGGGTTACTGTGCACATGTGGCCGGCCACTTTCATGGCCCTCTGGAAAAGATCCAGAATGGAAGGGTCATCATCCACAATAAGGATATGCGCCTTTGTCTTCTGGGCGGTTGTTCCCCGGTCTGTCGTTGCGGGGCCGGTTATGATATTTCCGGATATCTTTGTCATGTATCCCCAATACTGATTTGCAAGAAACGAAATGGTCGAGGTAATTACATTTTAATGATAGTTTAAAAATATAGGTCCGGGCCGGTACCTGTCAAGCAAAATATGGGATTGCTCTCCTGCGGCACCCCAATTCACTCTGGATGGTGATGGGTACATCAATCAATCTTCCCTTGACAGAATCAGCGAAGATGTGGGAAGGCTGGATAAACTGGAAACATGAAAATTATAAAAGGAGCCCCTTGAAAGTGGCCCGATATCTTTGTTCTGTTTTTTTTTCCTTCTGTCTTTTTCTGTGCCCGGCCTGGGCAGGCGATCTTGACGATGTGCGTGCAAGAGGCGTGTTACGCCACCTGGGCATCCCCTATGCAAATTTTATTACGGGCAGCGGGGATGGGCTGGATGTGGAACTCATCCAATTGTTTGCCAAATCTCTGGGCGTGGAGTATGAATTTGTGCCCACCACCTGGAAAACGGCCATTGGAGATTTAACAGGGCGTGACATCGTATCCACCGACCAGGTCAGCGTTCGGGGGGATTTGTTGGCCAACGGTTTCACTATTCTGGACTGGCGGAAACCGTTTCTCTCCTTCTCAATCCCGACATTCCCCTCTCAGGTATGGCTCGTTGCCGGGGCAAAGGACCCTTTGGTTCCCATTGTACCGGGGGCAGGTATTGACCATGATATCTCTCTGGTCAAAGATATGATAGGGAGCCGGGAAGTCATGGGCATACCCTATACCTGTCTGGACCCGAAGTTGTACGGGCTGGATAAAAACGGCGCCGGGGTTCGTTACTTTGAAGGCCGACTCAACGATCTGGCTCCGGCCATCATCAACAAAGACGCAGAGTTGATCCTGATGGATGTGCCGGATGCCTTGGTGGCCCTTGAAAAATGGCCGGGCCAGATTAAGGTCATAGGACCTGTCTCCCGCCGTCAGAAAATGGCGGTTGCCTTTAATAA
This sequence comes from Desulfobacteraceae bacterium, assembly GCA_003354055.1. The sequence continues at coordinate 12,175 of PIVQ01000032.1, forward strand.
AAAATCGATAGCGCTGAAAAATGCATTTGACCGGTTTTTCATGGAGATATGGGCACAGGGAACCTATCAATCCATGATTGAAAAATATTATCCTGTATTTCCTGAGTATTATCCTGATTTTTTTGAGGACATCCAGACGTTACCCACCGGAGAGTTATCCACCGGAGCAAAGAATGAAACCGACTGAAACCATAGGGCATCTTGAGGTGAGAAACCTTGCAGCAATCGTTATTTGCTGTTGTCTTGCCGTTTTTATCGGGGTCATGCTCACCAGACAGTATATTTTCCATAATGACATGGCTCAGGACCGGATTCTTGCCATTAAACAAAATCTGGAGAAGCGTTCTTCGGCAGTAAATTATTTTTTTTCAGAGCGGTATGGAGACCTGGAACACCTGAGAACGGACCAGGCGTTAAACGGGTATTTTGAAAATCTTGCCCTGGGAATGTCCATGAAATATGGGCTCAAATCCAGCCTTTTTTATGCGGCCAGGCAATTTTTCTTTACTCTGGAATCCGAGGTCATAGGCCAGGATCCTATTTACTCCAGGATCCTGTTTATTGGCCGTGAGGGAAATATTCTCATTGATACACTGGGAGCGCCTGATACCTTTCCTGGGTTCTACAATCATTTACTTGAGCCCGGAGAAAAACCAAGGGAAATCCTCGGTGACGGAGACACCATTGCCGTGTCTATGCCCTTTTATTTTAAGAAGAAATATGCCGGCCAACTGGTCTCCTTTCTGAAGTCAGAAATTGTTGACCGTCATTTGGTCCGTCAATCCAGTGGTTCTGCCGTGTTCTATTCGATGACAGCCGGCATCGCCCCCCTGTATCTGCCCGGCAAAATCCCTTTGCGTCTGCCCGGTACCGACCGTATTGATCCTGACTCGTTTGAGGATAATGAGGTCCGTATTTTGGAAGGGGCGTGGGGGAATAAGGCTAACACCCGGGTAATTGCCATGCGGACCCAGATACCGGATACCCCTTTTTCCATTATATCCCTGAGTCATACCGAATCCCTGTCCTGGAAAAATATATTCGCCATCATGGCCGCCTTTGTTCTGTTTATCGGCGCCGGTATCTTTTTCATATGGCGGACCGCCACACAGAAATTGATTTTCGGCGTCAGATTTCAGGCGTCTAAACAAACGGAAGAGCACTTCAGGGATCTGGTGGAGTTTTTACCCATTCCCATTGGCGAGTACGGGTTTGATCTGAAACTGCGATATGCAAATAAAGAGGCAATGGACTTTTTCGGGTACACCCAGGCTGATATTGATACCGGGGTGAGCATCACCGAGATCGTCCAGGAACAGGAACTGCCAAAGACCATAGAGCGGCTTGCAGTATTAAAGCAGGGAAAGAACCCAGGACCGATTGAGATAAATGCCCGTCGAAGAGACGGGAAAAAAATATGGGGCAAGGCCATCCCCAGCCTGGTTTATGAAAATGAGGTCTGTGTCGGGGTTCGGACCTGTTTTATTGATTACACCCAGCGTCGCAAATCAGAGCAGGAATCCATTCTTGCGGCAGAGCAGGAAAAATTCGCTCTGGTCGGCCAGGTGGCAGGTAAAATGGCCCATGACTTTAATAATATTCTGGGCGCCATAATGGGGAATACCGAGCTCACCCTCATGGACTGCGAAGATAAAGAGATCAGGGCAACTCTGGAAATTATTCTGGAACAGGCCAAACGGGGGAAAATTCTCACTCAGAATCTGGTGGCCTTTGCCAAGGATCAGGAGATTAAGGAAGAGTACTTTATCGTAAACCGCAAGATGGATCTGGTCTTAAGCCTTCTTAAAAAGGAGCTTGAGGGCATCACACTTATAAAGAACTACCAGAAAGTGCTGCCTGAGCTCCTGGCAGATCCGGGCATGATCGAACATGCCCTTGTCAATCTGGTTCAGAATGCCATCCATGCCATGGGGAAAACAGACCATCCCGTACTCGGTCTTGAAACCCGTTCGGAAGACAAGCTGCTGACCATTTGCATCCAGGACAACGGGTGCGGGATACCAGAGATCCATGCCAAGGACATCTACTCCCCATCATTCAGCCTTAAGGGAAGCCGTGATCTGACCAAATCCTATCAATTCGGGGTCCGGGGGACCGGGTATGGCCTGTCCAATGTGAAAAAGTATATAGACAAGCACAAGGGCGGTATTGAGTTTATCAGTCAGGAGGGAAAAGGCACCCGGTTTACCATCACCCTTCCAATAGTAGCCAAAACCCTGCTACCTGATGAAAAAGAGGATATGATGAAAAAACCACTGATCCGGAACAAGCGGGTTCTGGTGGTTGAGGATGAAGATGCGATCTCCATGGTGTTGGAAAGAATTCTTACAAGTGATCCTTTTTTTCATACGGTTCGACTGGCCAAGGACGGTGCGACTGCCATTGAAATAGCCGATTGTGAACCCTTTGATTTGGTCAGCCTGGATTATATGCTTCCGGGACAGATTAACGGTCTGGATGTGTATACCCATATCCGGAAAACCAATAAAAAACTGCCTGTGCTTTTCATTTCCGGAAATATCCGTTTTCTGGAGTCCATGAAAACCCTCCAGGCATCAGATGCCTATATGGACCATTTGTCCAAACCCTTTGCAAATCTAACCTATACCAATAAAATTAATGCCTGGCTTCATCTGGACCATCATTGATTTTATTCCTGGAACTCCCATGATAGAACAATTACTGCCCCTGGAACTGATACCTGATACTCCGGATACTGAAATTACAAGCCGGATTAACAGCCTGAAAAAACAGATGGAGCTAACCGGCATGGACGGTGCCTTTTTAACCCACCGGCCGGATATCTATTATTTTTCAGGCACTGCCCAGGACAGCTGGCTCTATGTCCCTCAGGACCGTGAGCCACTGGCCTTTGTCCGCCGCTACCTGCCGAGGGCAAGGCTGGAGAGTCCCCTGGATGTTATTCCCATAGACTCTGTGAAGGAAATCCCCGATCTCATCCGGGATCTCCACGGCAGGCTTCCCAAAACAATGGGACTGGCCTTTGATCTGGTGCCGGTGAGAGATTTCAGGTTTTATCAATCCCTGTTTTCCGGGACTAAGTTTTTGGATGCCACGCCTTTGATCGAGCAGTGCCGCGCAATTAAATCTCAGTTTGAGATTCGGAAACTGGAAGCGGCTGCCAAGGTGTCTGAACAGGTGTTCGAATTCATGAAAAGCCACGTGGTAGCAGGAATTTCCGAGACTGACTTGGCCGGAATGCTAGAGGCCTTTGCACGAACTTGCGGGCATTCGGGAAAGATCCAGATGCGCCATTACAGGTCGGTGGGGTTTACTCATCACATCATGAGCGGGGAATCCGGCGGTCTGCCCGGGGCTTTGGACTCCCCAGTCTGCGGTACCGGCACCTGCACGGCCTACCCCTTTGGGGCAGGACCAAAGCTGATAAAGGAAGACGAACCCATCCTTGTTGATTTTGCCTGTATGATTGACGGCTATCACATGGATGAATCCAGAACCTTTGTAATCGGGGAAATGGAGGATGACGCCGAGGCAACCAGTCGTGCTGCCATTGAGATTCTTGAGCAGATCCAATCCGCCATGAAGCCCGGAGCAATCATCGATGATCTGTTCCGGATGTCTGTCAATATAGCGGAACAGATGGGGTATGCCGGACAATACCTGGGGATTCCTGAGTTGAAGTCCAGGTTTGTGGGGCACGGCATCGGACTTGAGCTGGTGGAAAATCCGGTCCTGGCAAAGGGGCGCTCAACTGAACTACTCCCCGGTATGGTCTTTGCCGTGGAGCCAAAGTTTATTTTCAAGGGCAGGTTTGCCACAGGTATTGAAAGTGTGATTCTGATCACGGAAACCGGCAGCCGGTTTCTTAGCCGGACACCCAATATCGTTTTTAGGGTATAACCGTAATATCCGGTTCATGATGAAAGAGGGGCAATAATGGAAACCAAAAGAATGAAGATAAATATCCTTGGATCCGGTACCTGCGTGCCTTCCTTGGAGCGTCATCCTAGCTCAGCCCTGATCAGGACAGAGGGATCTCATATTCTTGTGGATGCCGGACCCGGCACCATGGGGCAGCTGATGAAACTTAATGTAGGTATTGATGAAATCGATGTGATCTGTCTGAGTCATTTCCATCTGGACCATTGTGCTGAGGTGGCCCCGTTTTTATTTGCCACAAAATATCCGGGATTTGACCGGAAAATGCCTTTGACCCTGGTGGGTGGGCCAGGTCTTGTGGATTGGTTTGACAGGTTGAGCCGGGCCTTTAACAGAACCATTGACATGCCGGGAGATTGGTTTTCCTGTGTTGAATTGTCCGGCTCAGGTGAACTGGATTTCCCCGGGATGCTAATGGCCCATGCCCCCATGGCGCACAAGTCGGAAAGCATGGGGTACAGGTTTACGGATAACACAGGGTTTTCCCTGGTTTACTCGGGAGATACGGATGAAACAGATACCCTTGTCACCCTGGCGCAAAGGGCTGATATCCTGATCTGTGAGGCGGCCATGCCGGATGACTTAAAGGTTCCCGGTCATCTGACCCCGTCCCTGGCAGGTAAGATGGCTGAACAAGCCTGTGTAAAACAATTGGTGCTTACCCATTTTTATCCGGAGTGTGACGGGGTGGATGTGGTGGCTCAGTGTGAGCGGACCTTCTCAGGGGAGATTGTTGCAGCTAAAGATCTGATGGAATTATAAGCGGGAAAAGTTATAAGCGAGAAAAGCGAGAGCAACAGAATTTTCAAAGCAACAATAAATGGATCCAGATAGCCTGTTTCAATTTTACGAATCAGTTTTATTCCATGCCGTATAAATGGCCTTCCTCAAAATACGAAATACCGGATCGTTTTTCTTTTCTGCCAAAAAGGAAAAATAGAGCTTACACTGAATAGGTTCTGTCTCCCAAGTAAAAATTCCCCCAGTAGACACGTCACTTTTGCATTCTTCAGCCAACAAAAGTGCCCCTCCTAAACCTTGTCTTACAAGGTCCAATTTCGTAAGTTCATCGTTTGTTGAAATCGTGTTTAAAAGGGAATAACCTTTGTTTTCAAAAAGTTTTTTTGCAATCTCCTGGAACGGACAATAGCCGTCTGAACAGATCCAGGGTAGTTGAGCCAATTCTTTCCAGCCATTATATTTTAGACGATGTTTAAAAGTTGTCGGAATGGCAATACATAGATCAACAGTCGTAAGATAGATTGAAGAAATCTCTTTTTTTGATATTTCACTAAACACATACCCGGCATCAAACTTCCCAGTTAGTAAGCTTTCAATGATCTTCCCCGTTGAAGAGGGTTCAAAGCTAATTTCAATATTTGGATTCTTTGTGATTTCTGACGCAAATTGTGCAACTTTCAACAAAGCTGGAGGGGCATTGAGTCCGATGACAAATTTTCCTGATACACAATTTCTTAATTCAGCAACCTGGTTATGAAGACTCCGGGTGGATGCTATAATTTTTTCTGCCTGCTTTAATAATAATTGCCCTTCATTCGTCAGCGCCATCCCCCTCGGCTTACGCTCGAAAAGTGTAATCAAGAAGTCTTCTTCCAGAGCTTTTATATGTCCACTTACTGTCGGTGGGGTAATATGAAGCCGTTGGGAAGCTTTTTTAATACTGCCTTCATTTGCAACGGTCACAAAACTTTGTAAGTGGTAAAATTCCATAGTTGTCAATTTAACACTATATTCCATATGTGTCTGTTAAAATTTTCCGAACTATAGGTTCGAAAAATATGAATTCTTTTCTTTTAATTTTATGCTTATTTTAGAATTCAGTTCTTTGAAGGAACTTTAATTTAAGAATCGTAAAAAGGAAACGAAAGGAATTCATTATGAACAAACAGATTGAATTTTATGAAAATAAGCTGGCCTTCGAGATTGATCCTGCTGATTTATATTATTCTCTCCAAAATCAAGAAGACATTGTTGTTGTTGATGCAAGACAACCTCATGGTTTTGAAAAAGAGCACATTCCCGGCGCGTTAAATTTACCACATAAGGACATGAAAATTGAAAGTACCAATGGTTTTGACAAGTCAAAGACATATGTTTGTTATTGTGATGGCATCGGCTGTAACGCCTCTACAAAAGGCGCATTAAATATGGCTAAGTTGGGCTTTAAAGTGAAAGAACTGATGGGAGGAATCGAATGGTGGAAATTTGATGGATATGCCACAGAGGGGACCAACCCGTTTAAAGGATCCGGTATTCAATGTGCTTGTTAATTCATCCGGAGTGTTGAGGATACGATCAGTGGTGTCTAAGGTGTCCATTACCTGTTGCCAAGATGTCAGTCAGAAGAGGTGGTGACTTCTTTTGTTATTCATTTGCAGCTTTTCCAGCTTTGGACTTTTCTTGCTGAATTATAAAATCGCCCCTCCTGACATCCAACCCTGATGCCGGAAGGGGCGCTGTAAGTCTTTTAAGCTTTAAGACTCAGGCCTTATCCAGAACAGCCCGGGTCTCAATGGCAATCTGGCGTTCTTCATCCGTTGGCACTACCCAGACCTGGACCCGGCTGTCAGCCGTGTGAATGGTATGGGGTGCAGGATTCCGGACATTGTTGATTTTCTCATCAATGTCAATGCCGAGGAAATCAAGGCCGTCCAGGGCCTTGGCCCGGACAATCTCATCATTTTCCCCCACACCGGCCGTAAAGACAAGGGCGTCTACCCTTCCTAAAACCGCGGCATAGGCGCCGATGTATTTTTTGATCTGGTAGGCAAACATGTCAACGGCAAGGGCTGCTTTTGTGTCCCCTTTGGCTGCCTGGTCATGGATATCCCGAAGATCATTGTGGCCGCATATGCCCTTGAGGCCGCTTTTCTTGTTCAGCACCTCGTCCAGTTCATTCTGAGTCAGTCCTGTATTATCCATGAGATAGCCGAAGATTGCAGGATCAAGATCACCGCATCTTGTGCCCATCATCACTCCTGCCAGGGGGGTCATGCCCATGGAGGTATCCTGGCACTTCCCGTTTTTTACAGCGGAAATGGAGCAGCCGTTGCCCAGATGCAGGGTGATCAGGTTGACTTGGTCCGGTTTTTTGCCCATGAGCCTCGCCGTTTCCCTGGCCACATATTTGTGGCTGGTGCCGTGAAAGCCGTATTTCCGGATTCGATGCTTGGTATAATAGTCATAGGGCAGGGCGTAGAGATAGGCTTTTTCGGGAATGGTCTGGTGGAAGTTGGTATCAAACACCGCCACCTGGGGTTTTCCCGGAAATAACTCTTCAGCCACCCTGATGCCGATGAGGTTGGGAGGATTATGAAGGGGGGCCAGAGGGTTATTGGCCTCAATGGCTTTTTTCACATCTGAGGTGATCAGGGTGGCTGCCTTGAAGGATTCTCCGCCCTGGACCACCCGGTGGCCGATGGCATCGATATTCTGGGTAATCTGGTCTGCCATAAGATGCATGGCAGCCTGATGGTCGGGGATAGCTTGAGTTATTTTGTTTTTTTGAACATCGCCGTTGTCGTAGGTTTTATGGGTCAAAATACCCTCTGGTTCGCCGATGCGCTCGACAACCCCGCCGGTGATAACCGTGGCCGCCTCCATATCAAATAATTGATACTTGAGTGACGACGACCCTGTATTGATGATCAGAATATTCATAATATGTCCTAAAATTAAGCTTGAATGGGTTTGTATCTGAATTTCAAACGGGGTTGCTGTGCCGGTTTCCGGTACGAGGCTACTCCCCGTTTGCCGACATGGCGTAAAACTGTTTGATAAATGCTTCCTGGACCTTATAGGACCAATGCACATCTTTGAGCACCCGGGCTGCTTCCGAAGGATTCTCTTCTTTGAGAAAGCCGATGAACCGGTCATGCTCTTCGCAATTCCTCAGTTCCCACTCCGGAATATAGCTCTGGCCCAGGAAATCATAAAGCCTGTGTTTGATGGGAAAAATAAATTTTTCCAGCAAAGGGTTATCAGACAGACTGTTTACCACGTCATGGAAGGCCAGGTTGGTTTTGAACAACTTTGAAAAGTCATCTTTTTGGATGTCCTTTTTCATCTGTTCGTTCAAACGTTCCAGTCTGGAAATATGGGCGGGTTTAATCTTGTCAAAACAATCCTGGACAATGGCAGCTTCGATGATGCCGATGCTGTCGTAAGCATCTTTTACGTCCGTAAGTTCCAGGGCATTGACCATGACTCCCCGTCGAGGAAGAATGGTGACAAAGCCTTCGAGCTCCAGATGGATCAGCGCATCCCGCAGGGGTGTCTTGCTGATACCGAGTTGTTCTGCAATTTGGTTCAGGTTGATAGTGGAGCCGGGAATAAGGCCGCCAGTGATCATTTCATTTCGAAGATATTCGTATACCTGTTCCCGCAATGATAAAATGTTCAACCGAGTTTTCATTATCTGCTGCCGCCCTTTTTTTTCCATGCCAAATGCTCTTTTTTATATATGAATTCAAGGGTTCCGTCAATGATACGGCCCTCGTCCTATTCCGGGAAACAGTCCATGTCATCGGAAATGCCTAAAACTGATATCTAATATATCAGATATCAGAACCCGGTCAAGTAAAAACTTATAGGAATTAGGGATTGAATTTTCCAAGATTTTAGCGGTATATAGCATTTGCCAGAAAAATTATTGGCAATTGCGATTTGTCCAGTGTTTGAACCCATAATTTACGGGAAAGGCCGATCATGATCGTACTGAACACCTTGTTTCCTCTGTTTGCGCTTCTGTTGCTGGGAGCTGTGCTAAAGCAAAAAGGTCTCACCTCTGATCTTTTCCTGAAAACCTCTGACAGGCTGGTTTACTATATCTTTTTTCCGGTAATGCTGTTCTGGAAAGTAGGCGGATCTGTAAGCAGCGGCGCTTCCAGTACAGGACTCTGCCTGGCCGGTATTCTGGCTGTGGGTGCCGTGTTTCTCCTGAGTCTGATTTATATCCAACGAAGCGGTGTCGGCAGCTTTCAGGCCGGCTCCTTTTCACAGGCAACCTATCGGTTCAATACCTACATCGGCATGGCCATTGTGGTGGCTGTCCTGGGAGAGGAAGGGGTAAGGCATTTCGGAATTCTTATCGGGTTCTTGATTCCTGCCATCAATGTTATGGCCGTATCCGTTTTGATCTGGTATTCAAACCAGAGTCTGCCCCTCGGGGAAAAAATCCGGTTTTTCATCAAAGCCCTGATCGCAAATCCCCTGATATTAGGGTGCGTCGGTGGGATTCTGGTTTCCCGGGGCAGCATTGTTTTCCCCGTATTTCTCAACAATACCTTTGCCCTGATTTCGTCTGTCACCCTGCCCCTGGCATTGATTTCCATCGGGGGAACCTTAAGTTTCTCGGGCTTTGCCAGGTTTGGAAAAACCGCATTTGCCGCAGCCGGATTCAAACTCCTGGCCCTGCCTGTGATCGGATTTCTCCTGCTTCACCTCTTTGGGGTGACCGGCATCCCCTTTAAAACCGGGATGATTTTTTTCTGCCTGCCCACCTCAACCGCCCTCTATATCCTTTCAGCTCAGCTGAACTCAGATCTTGAACTGGCCTCAACCGCGATCATGATGTCGACACTGTTCTCTTTTGCATCGTTGTCTGTGGCTTTAATTTTATAGGGGGCTAAGGATCGGCTCCAAAATTACTTGATCTTTTGCTTTCAAAATACCCGCCGCTTTAAGCAGTTTTCAAGGGGTTTTGGAAACAAGTTTCTGCCCTTCAGGGTATTTAGATCAAGTTATTTTGTAACGATTCCTAAAAGGTATCGGGGCTGCGGGAAACCGCAGCCCCGATGAGAGTTACTCAGAGGCGATCTTGCTCTCCAATGTACTGAGAGCTGTTGCCTTCATGAACCGGGCAACCTCTTCAACAGTGTCAGGATCATCAATAGAGTTTCTCAGGATCCCGAAGCCTTCTGACAGGGCAAGGATTTTGGCCGCAGCCATTTCCTTGTCAGCTACATTGGCCAGGCCGGTATCTTCCCAGGCCTGAATCTCTTCTACCCCGAACTCGATGAATCTGACCATCATGGCTTTGATTTTTTCACGGATTTTTTCATCCCTGAATCCCATGGCATAACAGGACCAGAACACGGCATCCCGCTGGGGGCGTGTTCCGCTGGTATCAAAGAGGATGTCCAGAAGGCCTGTCAGCCTTTCCTTGGGGGTGGTCAGGGTTTCCAGTTCCTTGAGATAGTGGTTCATGGAGGAGTCATAGAGAAAATCCACCATCTCCATGATCAGCCCTTCTTTACTTTTAAAATAATGGATAAGCAGTCCTGAATTTACGCCCATCCGTTTTGCAATTTTACCAATGGTCATCCCTTTAAAGCCTTCTTCTTCAACGACTTTATAGGTATGTCTCAGAATTTCAGGTTTTCTGATGTGTGATATGCTTTTTCGACCCATAAAAAATGTTTACCTTCGTTTTATTGTCTGTGCGCTAACTAATCAATATATGGGTCTGATAAAAATTTGTCAAATTTTTTATTAGAATGATTTTCCGACCGGAAACATCAGCCTGGATTATCGCGGGGATTTGGCAACAATAGTGATTGCCAAAAAACGTTCCGAAAAACATCAATAGAAAGGGCAACCACTAAAAGGCAAATCGATTGTAGTATACGGTACTTCGCACCTTAAGTGGTAGAAAGAGATACTATGGTTTCGGAACATATCTTTGCGATTTGCTATATTTTTAATTTACGCATTTTATTGCGGAGGGGGTGAAAGTTGTTGTCGAGTAGGCGTGGGAGGGGGAGGGTTTCAGGTCATTCTCACATGGGTTTTAGTGCTCGATTATGGAGGGGTCGAAGTCTTCCAGGGTGCCGCCGGATTCAAAGTGTTCCATCATTATATCGCCGATGCCGTATATGATCCGGCCGGCTTTTACGAGAACGGTGAGGCCGCCGCCTGCCGATCCGAGGAACGGTATGACTTTGATCAGGCTGCCGGCCCACAGGATTTTTTTTCTGCCCCGGGTCAAGGCTTTGATGATGGCGGTTGTGCTTTCCTCTGAGAAATCCAACCCGTATAGGCTGCATAGCCGTTGGATCATTTTTAGCCCTACGGTATTGATCATTATCATATCCACGATTGGTAAGGGCAGCAGGCCTGTTCCGGAGGCGAATTTTGCATATAATGAGATGATCCGCATGGCCTTATCCTGTCTGTGCTCATGGATATCCTCCCCCTTTTCCAGGGCTTCGGTCACTTCCTTGTCAATGGGATCATCGGAAAAGTCTTCATAGAGACGTTTTCTTTTTCGGGTTACTTTTATTTTCTTTATTTCTTTTTCCATCATCCCTTCTCCTGCCTAAAGGATTTGTCCAGTCCCAGTAATGTTTTTACATAGGCGTCGTAATCTTCTCTGGCCGTATTTTTACGGGCGGAGGCAAATATGGTTTCATGTCGCTCAAGGGTTTTGGAAAACTCTGAACTGGTTCTGATGGGAAAGGGGATCATGGCCTCAGGGTATTGGGCAAAAAGATGGTCAAAAGACTCCCTTGCCATTTTGATTCTCCGGTCAAATTTGGTGAAGAGCAGTTTTATGTCAGGCGGTGTCAGGTTAAAGGTGTCGCAGATGGAGCGGACCTCGTCAATGGTCAGTTCTAGTCCTTTTTTTGAAAACGCATCGTGACCCAGGGGAATGACGATTGTATCTGCGGCACAGATAGTTGAAATAATCGCTGTTCCCAGCGAGGGGGGGCAGTCTAAGACAATCAGATCAAACTCATTGCGGGCCAGCTCTTCGCAGACCCCATTGACCGCGTTCTTCTGGGCAGCAGGGTTGATCAGCTGCATGTCCAGCAGGCCGTTGTCCAGAGAAGAGGGGAGAATATACAGGTACTCGCTGATTTCACGGACAGCGCCCATGACCATATCGGCAGGATTCTGCCAGACATCGCAGAAGATGGGGTCGTCATCTTCGGGCATCATTCCAAAGGCAAAGGAGGCCGATGCCTGGGAGTCCATATCTATAATGCAGGTCCTGAACCCGTACTGGGCAGCCCGGGAGGCCGTGGATATGGCGCTGGTGGTCTTTCCGGTGCCGCCTTTCAAATTGATATGGGCGACCACCATTGGGCTGTAATCCATGCCGTTTTCCTGCAGATATTCCCGGACCATGCTGGGCCTGACAGCCGTTTGGACATGGGAGCGCCTGGTCAGTTCAGTCTCGTCAAATGCCGCCAATATCTCTTTGGGCTGCCAGCCGTTCAGGCGGCTTAACTCCTCAACCGTCAGCATGTATTGCCAATCATTTTGCATAGACGCTCTTCCCCTAATATTGTGAATAATGAAACGAAAATGATTTATCTTGATTAGATTATATAGAATAGGAGCCTATGCTTTATCAAGGAAAGTCTGAAAAATTGCGATTTATTTTTTTAAAGATGCCCATAAAAGCAAATCCGATGCCTGGTACAGGAGGCCAGACACCGGATTCTGTTGCGGGTTAATTCGTTTAATCAGGCAATATCCCTTCTGTCTGACATATCCACAAGCACACGCTCCCTTGACTTGTCAATGCCGAGTTCTTGCCGCTTTTTATCAATATGGGCAATCATCATATGGGCGATTTCAATCGGATCTTTGGCCGTTCCCCATTTCCCGTAGCCCTGTTGTTCAAGCCCGTTGAACAGGAGATCGTGGAACTTAGTATCCTTGATGGTGGGAAAGCCGATGCCGAAGATGGTGTAGATGCCTGAGGCCACAAAGTACTGGCCGATAGCCAGGGCCTTTTCACTCAT